>JASFLN010000315.1:0-3260 GCA_050118075.1 Anaerolineales bacterium | reverse complement strand
CCGTGTGCTTTCGATTGAGATGTTCGAACACATGAAGAATTACCAGGCTCTCCTTGCGAAGATAGCAACCTGGCTCACCGATGGCGGGCAACTCTTTGTCCACCACTTCAGCCACCGTGAGTTTCTGTATGAATTCAACGCAAATGACCCTGGCGATTTCATGGCTCGACGCTACTTCGCAGGCGGTACGATGCCCAGTGATGATCTCCTGCTCCATTTTCAAAAGGATTTGAGGGTGCGTCGGCATTGGCGGGTGTCCGGGCTTCACTATGCACGCACGCTGCGCGCATGGCTGGATAACTTATACGCACAGCGAGAAAGGATCGAATCCGCATTCGCTCAGGCGTATGGCCCGGAACATGTGAACTCCGCGTTCACACATTGGCGCTTATTCTTCTTAATCTGCGAGGAGACATGGGCACTCAAGCGTGGTGAGGAATACCTCGTCACTCACATGCTCCTGCAAAAACCTTAATTACCTCCAAACGATCTCACTCGGATCATTTTTTTCAGCCTCCAGATCCCCAACCCACAGAGTGCCCTGAAAATGCGCTCGATTTGGACAGAAGCGAACATTTCGCGAGAACTTCAATCGGCGCGCAATAATTCATCGACCTTTTGGAACAACAATTCTCTTTGGATCATGTCACACGAAGGAAGCCTAGTTCTCCAGGCCTACTTTGTGTGCGCAAGTTAGAGGAGCAATAAAATGGGACTATTTGACAAGAAGGTTGCCGTAGTGACCGGTGCAGCCTCAGGTATTGGACAAGCAACGGCTGCACTCTATGCGCAGGAAGGCGCTAGGGTGGTCGTGTCGGATGTGGATAAAGAGGGCGGAGAAAGTACGATAGAAAGCATCCAAAACGCCGGAGGGGAGGCGATATTCGTTGAGGCGGATGTCTCCAAACCGCAGGATTGTGAACGGCTTGTTCAGCGGACGATCGATGAATATGGCCGTTTGGATTGCGCTTGCAATAATGCCGGTATCGCAGGTGAAGAGGCGCTGACCGCAGATTACTCCGTTGAAGGCTGGCAAAAGCTGATCGGCGTCAATCTATCCGGCGTGTTTTACTGCATGAAGTACGAGATCCCTGCGATGCTGGAATCGGAAGGCGGAGCTATCGTCAATATGGCTTCCATTTTGAGCCAGGTGGGCTTCGCTAGCGCGCCAGCATATGTCTCTGCGAAGCATGGTGTTGCCGGCATAAGCCAGAACGCAGCGATTGAGTACGGCAGTCAGGGCATACGAGTGAACGCCGTTGCACCAGGTTTCATCAAAACACCTATGATCTCGGATCTGGAACAGGATGAGGAAACCTACAACATGCTTGTATCCATGCATCCAATAGGAAGGCTCGGGCGCCCTGAAGAGGTTGCCCAGCTCGTCATCTGGCTGAGCTCTGACAAAGCCTCCTTTGTGACGGGATCCGTCTATCCAGTCGATGGTGGATTTCTGGCTCGCTAAATTTTCCCCATCACATGAGGTTTCGAAACAACAAGCCTGCATCTGCAGGCTCGTTGTTTTATAGGCTTAATACGTCCAATTGCACATCGCTTTTGGAGCTAGTCGGATAAAATTACGCATCATTAATCCATGCGGACATGTTAGGATGGCTATTCAAGAATAGGAACAACGCTTGGGTGACAAACTGGCATCGATCATGCATAATGCAACACCATAGAGATAGTGATCCTTGGCCGGAGGTTTAATGGCCGGTGATGAACTTAAGCTAGCCGCATCTTTTCTGCGCGACGGGCAGCATCAGGCTGCGCGAAGGTTGCTCGTTCCCTACGTGAAAGCGCATCCACAGGATGCCAGCGGCTGGTTCCTGCTTAGCTATGCACTCGATGCATCGGATAAAAAAGTGGAGTGTGTTCGCAGGGCCCTTAAAATTGATCCCTCCAATGCGCGCGCCCAAAAACGCCTTCAGAATCTGCTGAATAAGGCCCAATCAGCCCCACCCCCATCAGCATCCTCTTCGGGAAAAACGCCCCCTTTCCTGAAGCGTGAAGAGCCCTCACCTGCCAATCTAAGCGATATGAATTTGCCACAACAGGAAAAAGACTGGACCCCTGAATGGGCTAAATCGATCCCTCCAGTCCAATCAAAAGAGAGTGCCTATCAACGCAGCAGCCAGACCAAAAAGCAACCCCGGAGTGAACTCGAATCGACATCTATCAAAGAAGGCAGCAATCTCAAACCATTTCTCGTCATCGGAGCCGCGCTGCTCTGTTTCATCACCATTATCGGTGGAATCATCGGATATCCCACAATCCGTGAGTTTTATTATGCCGCTCAAAGCACACGCTCTGCCGTTCGTGTTGAGCGGGTAGCTGCTCAGCTGGGCACCACACAGCCTACACTCCCTCCCAGCTGGACACCGACTCCGGAACCGAGCATTACTCCAACCCGCACGATAACACCCACAATCACCAATACACCTCCACCTACACTAGTCCCCCCCAGCGATCAGGATCTGGAGGAGATGGACACGATCCAGGTCGAGGTCGCTGACCTGCGCGGTTTGAGTGTGCTCTCAGATACACAAAGCTACGTCCTCGACAAAGGGCGCGTTCGACCGATCCTTGAAGACTTGTTTTTTTCAAGTGGCGGCACGCAGGCGGAGGTGGAAGATCAGAAGCGCAGCTTAATCGCGCTAGGCTTAGTCAAACCCACCTACAATATGTTCGATAACATCCTGAACAATATTGCCGATGGCATTGGCGGTTTCTATGACCCGCTGTCACAAGAGATTTTTATCCTCGGATTCAGCTTTGGAGGCGTCGAGCATTACATCTATGCCCATGAATTTGACCATGCGCTGGTCGACCAACATTTTCCGCTCGATGCCTATGGAAACTACCCCATCTGCCTGACAAATGAAGATCAGTGTAAAGCGGTTGACGCGCTCATCGAGGGTGACGCCTCGTTACTCATGGATCAATGGTGGGATCAATATGCAAGTGTCCAGGATTACCAGGATATTCTGCGCTACAACCCACCTTGGTACACACTGCCCGAGCAATTCCCGCCACCTTATGCCAGCGTTGATGCCTTTTTTTCCTACCTTCAGGGACGCAATTTCGTAGAATACCTTTACAATCGCGGGAATTGGGCGGAAGTTAACAAAGCCTATCAGGACCCTCCAGAAAGCACCGAGCAAATCCTGCACCCCGAAAAGTATATTGCCAGCGAACGGCCCTTACGTGTTCAAACAGCAGAAATTCTGCCGGTGTTGGGCGAGGGCTGGCGCGAACTC
>JASFLN010000314.1:0-3273 GCA_050118075.1 Anaerolineales bacterium | reverse complement strand
GATCAAGATTTCGGCGCCGCGATACAACGCCTTCAATATCTCGACGAGCTGCTTTTCGCCCTCGGAAAGCTGCCAGACTTTTGTGCGTAGGTCCAGTGAAAATCCGTATTTCTCACATAATTTATATACTTCTTTTTCGGCTTGGGATAGATTTAATATCGTCCCAGCTTTAGGATGCCCAAGAATGATGTTCTCAATCACGGTATGGGCAGGGATCAGCTTGCGGTGTTGATGAACCATACCGATACCCAATTCAATTGCATCCAGTGGTGATTTGAAGTCAACCGGTTGCCCAGCGATGAAGATCTGACCTTCATCAGGTTGATATTGGCCGAAGAGAATCTTCATCAGCGTGGTCTTTCCTGCGCCGTTCTCACCAAGCACCGCATGGATTTCTCCAGCCCGGATGGAAAAATCAATCGAATCATTCGCCACAACACCCGGGAAGTGTTTGGTGATGCCACGCGCCTCAAGTAGTGTGTCCCCACGTTTGAGGTTGTTGAGCATGCCCTTGCGGACCTGACTTACCTGGTTTTGTTTTCTATCAATCTGCTCTGGCTGCATGGAGTTTACCTTCTCATGGCGTGAACATAAAATCCCGACACATCAGGATTTTGGATTTTAATACTTTCCAATTCACATTCGATTGAATTTTAGAGAGTACATGGGGGCTCCTGGTTAAGGGATTCCCTTCATTCCAGGAGCCCCATGCACTCAGCTTCGACATTTAGGTTTTTACGGCTGGAGTGTCTTGAAGATTCTTCAAACTACTCCAAAACAGTTACACCCTCCAGGTCGAAGGCGAATTCCGAAAGCAGGAACTCAGCCGTGGGTTCAACACCGGCTTCTTTCACGACGGTGCCAGCATCCGGGATGGGAAGACCTTCAAGTGCCAGGCCTGTGCCGTTGCTGACAAATGCGTGTTCGGTGAATGGGTCCCATTCACCGGCGATCATTTGCTCGCGGCGTTGTTCGACTGTGTCCACAATTTCCTGCGGGACCAGTGACAAAGCAGCCGGACTGATGGCGTCGACACCCACTTTGTTGTCGTTCATGATATCCACGGTGTACTCGACTGTGCCGTCTGCAAGGGTCATCGAGGATTCCATACCCAGATAGACGATGGTCTCAGGATTTTCGTCACCGGCCATGAATTCCTTGATCATCTGATCGTAGAGGACTTCCCAGCGCGTGTCGAACGAAATTGCCACGGTGTCGGTGTCGGACCAACCGTAGAAGCCGACAATATCCATGTCCTTGCCAACGAACCAGATGCCCTGTTCAGTGGCCACGTCCAGTGGTGAACCGGAGTCGGTTTGCTGAGTGAGTACGTCGACATCGTACTGGGTTATGAGTGTCTCAGCGATGTCGCGCTCTTCTGTTGGGAGATACCAATCCCCGACATACTTCACATAGATATCGACCTCTTTACCGAGCATCTCGGCGCCGTCCTGTACGCCGAGGATGAAGCCATTCTGCCTTCGAATGACCTGGACCGAGGGGAATGCGGAGACGATGCCAATGTTGCCCGTCTCGGTCAAGGCGGCGGCTACGAGACCCTCAAGATAAAGCGCCTGGTACTGCCTCGGGAAAAGGCGGATGAAGTTCTGCTTGGTGGTGAGATCGCTGGCGATGATCGAGCCGAAATAGACATCCGGATATTTCTCGGCGATGTCCTGAAGCGGTAAGCCCATGAACTCGGCATTGCCGATGACGATATCGGCTCCGTCAGAGATCATCTCTTCGGCATAGGGGACGGTGAGGTCGGGGCCAACTTCCTCACGGAAAACGTATTCCACGTTGTCATAAGCTTCTTCGAGACGTTTCCCGGCACGATCGTGTGCACCAGACCAGGTGGTCCCCTCAATCACGCTGAAGTGTTCGATCGCCAGCGTGATCATCTCATCCATCTCCTCCATCTCAACTTCTTCGGCCTCTTCAGCCTCTTCCGGCTCTTCCGGCTCTTCAACCTCTCCGGCCGGTTCCTCAGGGGCTTCCGGGGTGGCTGCGGGTGCGCACATCGTTACAAGCATGCTTAACGCGACCAGCAGAACCGTGATCAAGAACAATCTGCTAATTGAGTTTTGACGCTGCATTTCTCTGCTCCTCCAGAATTTGACGTGCCTTTGGCTGTGGTGGAAAGAAAGTAGTGCTGGTCAAACAATTCGTTTGGATATCACCTCCCTCATCGCTCATCGCTGTGACCTAGATTGTAGAGAAATTCAAAAACCCCGTCAATTTATTAGATTACGATTCTATATTTATTCCCATTTAGCGCATACGGCAGCATAGCTTTCAGCTGTTAGCCGTAAGAAACCGGTCAGTGTGTATGCACCGGAATTATGTCCGATGCGTACAATTTGCTTCATAATCCGGGTTGTTTGTTGTGTATCTCTCTGGATAATGTGTTCGAGCAGCAAGTGCCAGATAACCCCGAATTGACCTTTTGCGGCAGAGGCGAGGTAGGCGGCTGAAATGGGGGTAGTCTTCTGGCCCGCTCGAAGGGCTATTAGGGGCAGATGCGGCAACATTTCCGGGTCACAAAATCCCGCCCAACACGCCATCATTACCCCGGATAGGAAGTCGTCTCCAGCCGGTGTGAGACCGGTGCCAACTCCAGCGATATCAAGCGCACCTGCAACGGTGCGATCCAGATCGGTTTGTTGCAAACCAGAGACCACCGCTCGACCAGGTTCGACCAAGGCGTCGACAAAATGTCTATTGATTGACATTGGGCTGGATTCGTGCTCGCCAAGGAGGGAGAGAACACCCCGGTCTGGCGTCCATATCCGTAGCTGGTCAACGAACTGCGGGACCGCTTGTTGTATACGGTCACGGCTGGCTTGAATTACCGGCCAATCGGGTTCAGCTTTCCAGGTCGAGGCTGTACTTAGCTCAACGGTGAAGCCATCAACATTTATGGCTGACCCGTTCCACGTAACAGGGTCCTGAGTCGTCGGCGGTGAGTCAAAACGCTTGATAGGAACCACGATATTGTGTGGACCGTTGCCGACTGAACGGGGAACCAGGGACACAAGTTTCCCGGTATCTGTGAACAAGTTGATCACTTTTTCCGTAGCATGCAGCACATGCAGATGACTGGCTTGAAGCAGCCAATCGTTGATATTCTCAGAGATTGAGACAGCTGGAAGCATTGTGCTCAGCTAGTTTTCCCCTTCTGCATCTGCAGATAGATTTTTTCTGCACTGATGGGCAGATCGAAGATGCGCACTCCTGTGGCAGCAGAAACGGCATTTGCTATCGCAGGTGCGG
>JASFLN010000313.1:0-3276 GCA_050118075.1 Anaerolineales bacterium | reverse complement strand
TGCTCGGAAAACCGAAATCGGGGGGGTCTTGGAAGATGGTACCCTGCGGGTTCGTATTACTCAGCCACCGGTCGATGGCAAAGCAAACAAGGCGTTGATTAAGTTCCTCGCGGATGTGCTGGGTGTGCGAAAAAATATGATCGAGATCGTTGCTGGCGAACGTGGGCTGGATAAGATTATCTCGGTCATCGGCATGCCTGCAACTGAAGCTGAAATGAAAATCAAACTGTGGATGGAGAAGAACTAAATAGCGAGGTGCATTCAACAAATAAAAAAGAAAAAAGAGTGCGGCCAAGCTGCACTCTTTTCTATTTGCTCTGGACGTCGGTAGAGTTCACGCAGGAATGTGAACGCCGACGTCAACGCCGCGAGCATCGAGCTGCCATAGCGCTTCAAACGCAGCGTCACGCAGATGGGCTTCTTTTGCCTTCAATGATTGCATAAGCTCTAACGCCAAATCTTGGCCACCGGTCCAGGCGATCGCTTCCAGTGCAGCCACCTGTTCATCCTCGCTGCCCTTGTTCAAGGCTCGACGGACCATTTCCAGCGCAGCCTTACCTGGTGCGACGCCGAGTCCCTCTCGCTCAGCAAAATCCTGCAGCCATTTCATTTCGGAGACATCCGATACCCGGGGGTTGACCTTCCAGGGTGGATTGCGATGGCGTTCGAGGACTTCGGCAGCAGCACCCCGGACGACCCATTGGTCATCCTCTAGCTGGATTGTTTCAAGGATCTCAAATGCCCATTCTTCAGGTATGCGGCCCAGTCCAAAAACGGCCGCCCGTCGGGTGAGCAGGTTTTTCATATCGATTGCATCGCGCAGCATCGAAAATCCTTCTTCAGGATTGCAAGCCAGTGCCTCGGCCGCTGCGATCTGCACGCCTTCATCGCTTTCCAACAGGATGTGGCCGAGACCTTCCATGGCTTCGTCTGTGCCTATTGTTGCCAGCGCCAGACAGGCAGCCTGCCTCGAATGCAGGTTGCGCTTTGTGTTGATATTTGTGATCAGCAGGCTTACAGATTCTTCATCACGAATACCGCCGATCCCGAGTGCTCCCAGGACTCGGCTGCTGGGATTCTCTGCCTTTAAAAGGCGTCTGAAGAAGATCGCCACCGTCGGATCCTCGCTGCTCGAGAGGACGTGTACCGCTCGCAGGCGTAATCCATACGGACTGTTTGGATCGGTGGCGATCTTTGCTAATCTGCGGAGCACTTCGGCTCGCCAGGGCATCTTTTTCGGAGCATGACGGATCCAGCTCCCCATGCTCAGCAAGTTATATGACAGCGGGTCATCCTGCCGGTCGAGGCGCGGCTCTATGACGGGGGACAGATCACCAAATGAGGCGAAGTACCCCATACTGAGCTCTGAGGGTTGCCAACCCATCTGCAGGACTTGTGCATCAAATTCGTCTTCCGCCATTGCACGTGCAGCCAGGTAAGCACCGATTGCTGGTTGTGAGAAGGTGTAGCGGTTATGGATGTGTTTGGTGAGAATACCAGCCTCAACCATATCCTGAATCGGAGTGCCTCTCTTGATCGTGCGGTCGGTCAGGATGCCTGATCTACCACGCAGCCATGCCAGGGCTGAAGCCTGGGCGGATTTCCTTTCGTTCGGTGATAGGAAACGACTGATATGGGCTTCAAACCCATCGACGGGGCGGCCACCGCGTGCATCACCAATATAGGCCGACCAAACATGGAGCGTGGCTTCAAGAGGAGTAAAGCCACGCATTGCACCAGCCAGCCAACCGGTCAGTAACGCAGGATCAAGATCGCCCAACCGATTTTTAGGTAGCAGCGGGGCTATGTGTTCCTGCCAGGCGCGGGACCACTTGCGCAGGAAGACGCGCTGATCCTGTTCGGTCCAGGGAGCGATTGGTATGGGCACCAGGCCGGTATCCACCAGACCGTTGTAACCTTTCACCGGACCGGCAGCGACAATGCGGACTTTCGGATATTGATTAACGAGTTTACCCAGCCAGGCAGATAGTTCCTCAATTTCAGGTACGGTGAATTCGTCTAGACCGTCGAGCAGGAGGATTGCGCGACCACGCTTGAAATGGCTTTGGAGTTGCCCGCTCAGACGAGAAGCTGCGCTGGGTGATACGCTGTTTTCAGCGGCCTGGATCACGGGTTTGAGCGGATCCTTCTGTGCGTTGCGGTCAAGAACGAGGTCAGCTGCGTGAATCCATATCGGTGTGTAATCGATAAGCTTTCCGTACGCCTGATCCCGCATTGCCAATCGAATAGCGAGATGGGCTAACGCAGTGGATTTTCCTGAGCCGGGACGTCCAGTAATCAGCAAGTTGGCTCCATTGGAAAGAGCAGCATCCAGCCCGATGGTAGGTGCGCTGTAGATTCCTGAGAGGAACTTCCAATCTGGCAAATTGGGAACAATGGAGAGCGTGTCTTCCGGAACATGATCGCTGTCTTCTGGGTCGGCAGGAGAGGGTGGGGCGAGCAGTTTCGGTGTAACGGCGATTTCATCCAGAGCAAAGAGCACACGCGCGACGTGCGAAGCCTGCGCTCCTGCAACCAAATCCACCCGATAGCGATCAAATGAACTGCGATCACGACGACTTATGGATAGCTCAGCCCTTTCGGAGATCCAATTCGAGATTGCCGTGCGTGTTGATTCCAAACGATGATAAAACCATGCAGCGAGCAGACCGAGCACAATTCCGGCTAGGAATTCACCCGGGTCGAAGAAGTTACCAAATATTCTAATGAGAAGGTAGCGAAGCGGTTGAAACATGGTCCTTTATCCGGAATATAAAATCCGATTACACTGCGAACAGCGGATTAATTCGCTTCCGCTCTGTATAGCCTGCATTTTTGATCGTGCAAGGTCTACGCCACAAATCGAGCAGTTTCCACCCACAACCTTGGCTACGGCAATCCCCTGAAATCGATCTTGAAGTTTCTGGTAGGTAGCTAGATCTTCACTCGAGATATTCCCAAGGATGGCTTCACGTTCGCTCTCTTGCCGCTCAATATTTTTCTGTAATGTCTTTTTTTCATCCACCAAATCCGCGTTCTCGGCAGCGCTCTGTGCTTTCACGAGGTCGAGTTCTGCATCGGCGTTTTCAAATGCGGTTTCCGCCTCGTCTAATTCCATCATCGCTTCGAGATACCGATCCTCGAGTGTTTCCAGATAACGTTTGAGTGACTCCTGTTCCATCTGGAGATCCTCAAGCTCTTTGGGATTCGTCACGCTGCCACCGTAGAGAGCAGATTCGTTCTGCTTAATTTTTGTCCTTTGGGATTGAACTGCAT
>JASFLN010000312.1:0-3283 GCA_050118075.1 Anaerolineales bacterium | reverse complement strand
TGCTTTCAAGCTCAGTGGAAATCCGGGCGTATGATCCGGTGACAGATGAGCACTTCACTTGGCGACCAACGAGAGATGTGATTGCGGGTTGGATATCGCTTGAGCATGTTGGGGACCAAATCCGAATCGAAATCGACCCTCAGGAAATCCGGGCATACGTAGACGGGCTGAATACGTTCCTGGGTTCTGAGCGATTTCTGGAGCAGGGGCCGGTCGTGGATGCTATCATGAGTGATCTGACGGGCAGTGCTCACCAGGATCATGTCCAGATCATCTCCTACTATCCTTCGCAGTACACCGTGAAGCCCGGAGACACGTTGGTATCCATCGGTTTTCGTGTGCACTTGCCTTATTGGAAATTATTTGAGCTCAATCCAACTCTTTCGACACAGGGTTTGAGCGTCGGGCAGACTTTACAGGTTCCCCCACGGGATGATCTACTCACGCTTGCTCTCATTCCAGATAAACGCATCGAAATCTCGATAAGCGAACAGCGCATGAATGTTTATGAGCAGGGCGAACTTAAGTGGCAGTATGTCATAAGCACTGGCATTTCGGACTCGCCGACGTTGCCAGGCATATTTCAGATCAGTTCACACTTTGAAAATGCATACGCCTCAATCTGGGATTTGTATATGCCCCACTTCATGGGAATCTATGATGCTGTACCTGGATTGACGAATGGCATTCACGGGCTTCCGTTGTTATCCAATGGTCGGCGTTTATGGGCAAACGTACTCGGAAACCCGGCTTCATATGGATGTATTATTCTCGATCTCGACGCAGCCGAGCAGCTCTTCTATTGGGCAGAGGAGGGCGTCGTCGTCGAAATTCGAGAATAACCGTCTACAAAACTTGACTTGATAGAAGAGTGGAAAAAGTGAAGGGGCAGCCTGCGCTGCCCCTTTCATGGTCGGGGCGGCCGGATTTGAACCGGCGACCTCACGGACCCGAACCGTGCGCTCTACCGGGCTGAGCCACGCCCCGTGGCGAGTGCGAGTATATCGCCTTATCAAGGATCGGTCAACGCGATCCGGTCATTGATTGACCTTTAAAGAAAGCGTGCGCCGTAAGATGTATGGCGCACAGATCTTTTTGGGTAACTCTATGTGGCTTGAAATGATCTACGCAGAGATGCGTCGATAGCACTCCCGCTTCATCTCTTCGTCTGTAACACAGCATGCCATCCACATCCACGCGACCGGGTGGCTGGGTACTTTCTCTAGAACCTGATTCAACATCGACTTGCCGGTGTTCAGATCCCCCTGACCAATGGCTTCTGCCGCGAATTGAACCGCTTCATCGACATTCATGTTGTTGGACGGTGTCATTGAGCTTTCTCCTCCGCATGATGATTGCGCGTTACACCCTTGATAACGAAAAAGCTAAAATTTCATTACAGTTTTAAACCTTACAGGGACCTTACGGGATGATTTCACACAAAAAGTTCAGGAGGAGACAAACACCTTGCCGACGTTATCGGCGGCTTTCTGTGTCTTTGGGAGGATGAAGCAGAAGAGGCTCCCGGTGCCTTCCTTGCTTTCGCACCAGATTTGTCCGTTGTGCATGTCCACCATCGCTTTCGCGATCGAGAGCCCCAGTCCCATGCCTCCATGCTTTCGGGTAAGGTGCGATTCCACCTGATAAAAGCGGTCGAAAACTCGCGCCACATCTTTCTCCGGGATACCGATACCTGTGTCAACCACAAAAACTTTAACCAGCTCTCCATCCCCCTCGGCTTTTACGCCAATCTGACCACCCGGGTCGGTGAAAGTGAGCGCGTTCTTGATCAGGTTCGTCAAGACGATATCCAACTTCTCCCGGTCTCCTTCGACCATCAGAGCATCACCTTCGGGCACATCGAATTCGAATGCGATTTCCTTGCTCTTTGCCTCTTCCCTAAAACTACCTGCAGTCTCCTCAATCATGCGACTCAAAGAGAAGGGTTCACGGCGCACACGCGACTGTCCTTGCTCTTTATGTGCGATCGTCGCCATATCCTCAATAATGGTCTTTAAGCGCATGGCGCTGCGGATGATGACTTCCATTTGTTCCTGGTGTTCGGTGGGGATGATTTCCTTTAAGAAGGTAGCATGACCGAGGATAAGGCCTAAGGGTGTGCGCAGCTCATGGGAAGCGATGGCGATAAAATCCGATTTCATTCGGTCTAATCTTTTAAGTTCTTCGTTGGCGTTCTGGATGTTCTGGAGCAATCTGGCGTTTTCGATGGCAACTGCAGCTTGTGCAGCAAGAGTCTCTAGTATGGCGAGATCATCTTCGGTATAATGACCATTGTCGAGCTTATTGACGGCTTCGAGAACGCCAAGCGGCTCTCCTTTAACAATCAACGGCACACCAAGTATCGAGTGGGTTTCGAAGCCCAGCTTCTTGTCCACTTGGCGATATACGCGGGGGTCTTCACGAGCGTCCTGGATGACCATGGCGCTTGCGTTGCTAAAAATCCATCCGGCAACGCTCGAATCAAGCGGAACGGTGATCGATTGTAAATCCTCACGCTGGTATCCGGGGGAGGCTTCGAAGCGCAATTCTTTACTGGCTTCATCGTAGAGCAGCAAAGAAGCCACCTCGCTTTTGGTGAGTTCTTGAGCGACTTCGATGATCGTGTTTAACAGCGCCTGCAAGTCGAGTGTCGCAGAAAGGGTACGACTGATCTCGAGCAGCCGTTCGAGGCGTTGGCTTTTATTTTTTATAGCCAGTTGGTCGGTCATAAGTACGATCCAAGGGTTGAAGACCGATTGTAGCATAGCAAGCGAAGGGAAGAAAAAACAAGCATCCTTTCTTCCCATGCCAAGTTAACTGAATCGAAATATTGAACCACGGAGGCCAGAAATGCCATCAAGCAAGAAAGTGCGCGTTGCGATCATCGGGGTGGGGAACTGCGCTTCGGCACTCGTGCAGGGAGTTGAATACTACAAGAATGCCAAATCGGAAGAACAAGTTCCCGGCTTGATGCACGTCAACCTGGGTGGGTACCATATCAAAGACATTGAGTTTACAGCTGCATTTGATGTCGTTACTTCCAAGGTGGGTAAGGATCTAAACGAAGCAATCTACGCCGAACCCAACAACACGGTTAAGTTCGCTGATGTCCCGAAAACAGGGATCAAGGTTGCGCGGGGCATGACGCATGATGGCATTGGAAAATATCTCTCCCAGGTCGTAGAGAAAGCTCCTGGCCCGACGGACGACATCGTTGGCATCCTGAAGAAAACCAAGACCGATGTGGTCATCAACTATCTACCTGTAGGGGCCGAGATGGCCA
>JASFLN010000311.1:0-3293 GCA_050118075.1 Anaerolineales bacterium | reverse complement strand
GTTACGGCGTGACATACGAGGTTCCACAATGAAAAGCTGGCTTGTTCCCGTGCTTGGGGCATTTGTCTTCTGGGGGTTGTGGGGTTTCCTTCCGAAAATAACCACGCGCACGATTTCACCGATGAGTGCCATGATCTTCGAGGCGGTTGGGGGGATGTTGGTGGCTATAATCGCGCTGCTGAGCGGTGGCTATCGCCTGGAGTTGACCCGTCAGGGGGTGTTCCTTGCGCTACTGACAGGGATCTTTGGGATCCTTGGCGCCTGGACCTATCTGCAGGCTGTATCGACCGGCAAGGTCTCGCTTGTGGTCAGCTTCACCGCCCTCTACCCGATTATGAGCATCATATTGGCTGTCTTCTTTCTCGGTGAGAGCTTAAGCGTACGTCAAGGGGCAGGCATCTTTTTCGCATTACTCTCGATGCTGCTCATTGCTGCCTGAGTTCGAAGAAATGTAAAGGACGAGTAGGACCACCGTAGGGTGGTCTTTATTTGTGCTGCGTGTATAATACATACCGACCGGTCGGTATTGAAAGTGGTGGATATGTCCAAAGCTGAGCAAAGTCATCAGACCAGGGAAACGCTGCTTGATTCGGCGCAAGAGTTGTTTGCACAATCCGGATACGATGCCACCAGCGTGGCTGCGATTTGTACGGCTGCTGGCTTGAGCAAGGGTGCTTTCTACCACCATTTCAGCAGCAAACAGGCTTTATTTTTCAAATTGATGCAGCGCTGGTTGGAGACCCTGGAGGCACGACTTAAAGCCATGCAGAACGAATTCGAGCAGGTGCCCGAGCAGCTGCTCTCGATGGCGAATGTGGTCGGGGACGTACTTGTAGAGGGTGGACCCCAGCTCTCAATTTATCTGGAATTCTGGAATCAAGCGCTGCGTGATCAGCGGGTCCATACCACTCTAAGTGAGCCCTTCGATGATTTTTTGGACTTCTTTTCCGGGTTGCTGTATAGCGGGATGGAGCGGGGGGTGATCAGAAAAACCGATGCCGAGATGACGGCGCGCGTGATCACCGCACTAGCCATTGGGCTTCTCTTCCAGGGTTTGCTCAACCCTGAAGCTGCGAACTGGAATAGGGTTACCGAATTCGGTCTTAATCTCCTTTTGATGGGGCTGAACCATGAGGCGGTGGAATGAATATATTGCTTACCGGAGCTTTTGGGAATATCGGACGAAGTGCGCTGGATGAACTACTGCGTCGCGGCTATTGGGTTCGCTGTTTTGACTTACCCACAAAAGCTAACTTACGATACGCCGCTGAGTATGCGGGTAAAGTGCAGTTGTATTGGGGTGATCTCCGTGATGTGGAGGATCTGAAAGAGGCGATTAAGGGTGTTGATGCTGTCATCCACCTGGCATTTGTCATTCCGGCACTTTCTGTGACTGGAAGAGGTTCTGAAGACGATCCAAATTGGTCCTATGAAGTAAATGTCGGTGGTACAAGAAACCTGGTTGAGGTCATCCAAGCGCAAACTTCACCCCCTCGTATCCTTTTTACATCTTCACTTCATATATATGGCAAGACCCAACATCTCCAACCACCACGGCGGGTCATAGATCGACCAGCCCCGATCGAACACTACGCCCATCACAAGGTTGAATGTGAACGGATCATTCAAGAATCCGGACTGTGTTGGAGTATTTTCAGATTGGCTGCTTCATTGCCCATCCGGCTTATTCTCGATGAGACGATGTTTGACGTCCCGCTCGATAACCGCATCGAGTTTGTACACAGGCGCGATGTAGGCGTTGCGATCGTAAATGCGCTTGAGACCGAGAAGGTGTGGGGCCGAGTATGGCACATCGGGGGTGGTGCCCAATGCCAGTTATACCAACGGGAGATTGTCAACCAGGTCCTGGAGACTGTTGGCGTAGGCATGCTGCCAGAAGAAGTCTTTACCCAGGAACCTTATCCTGTCGATTGGTTAGACACGGGGGAGAGTGAAAGTGTGCTCTCTTTCCAGCGACGAACGCTTGCGGATTATATCCAGGAACTCCGCTCCTTGCTGGGAGCGTGGCGTCATGTCATCAAGTTATTCAGCCCTTTGATTCGAGTCTGGATTTTGGCAAAATCGCGATTGCGATTGCAAAAATCAAATCGATTGAGCTGATGGCTGATAACTGCCGAACGGCGCTGATTACAGGAGCCTCAAGCGGTATCGGGGCTGCCGCTACCCGGGCGTTCGCGCGCGCTGGCTATGTGGTTAAACTTATCGCAAGAAGTGAAATCCAACTTAAAGCATTACAGCGCGAAATCAACCAATCAGGAGGCACTGCGGATTACCTTGTTGCGGATTTACGTTTATTGGACGAGCGCCTCAAGGTTGCTGAATGGGTCCTGAACGAACAATCAACCCTCGATGTATTGATAAATAACGCTGGTTTTGCCTGGTACGGGTTTGCTGAGCGGCTCGCGTGGGAGCTCGCCCGGGATATGTTGGCGGTCAATGTTGAAGCCGTCGTGCACCTTTCGACCCTCTTTCTTCCTATGATGAAATCAAATCGCAAAGGGCATATCGTCAATATCAGTTCAATCGCGGGGAGTATTCCGAGTCAAGGTGTTGCGCTCTATAGCGCGACCAAGTCATTCGTGGACTCATTTACCACATCCATTTATCGTGAACTCTCAGGTACTGGCGTTCATATAAGTACAGTTCGTTGCGGTGCGGTTGACACCCCATTTTTTGACCTAACCGCACAGCGTTCCGAGGGAAGGCAGGTCCCTGCCCGGAGATTAGCTATGCAGCCAGAGATCGTTGCGCGCAGGCTTATTGAGCTGATAAAAAAGCCACGCAGAGTAATCTATATACCCCGAATACTGCGACTGGTCCCGGTAATCGAGCTGACGATGGGTTGGCTAATGGATAGGATCGGTCCGCAATTATTGAATCGGTATAGGTCAGTCTGACTTCGAAGTTGAGCTTCGAAACTGAAATCAAATCATCGACTCTGGTGATCCTGCTCGCCATTTTATTGAAGTTAACGCAAAATGGGGACTTGTAAGTTTGTGCTGCTTGGGATTTCGATATTTGATTGATCGCAGTTTTATGTTTCATAAGGAGCATTTATGAAAGACATTCCGTCGAGATGGTTTTCGACCTACAGCATCGTCGCCAGAGATACGGATACCGGCAGGTTCGGCGCGGCGGTTCAAACCCACCAAATGTGCGTCGGCGCAGTCGTGCCATGGTTGGATCCCCTTGCGGGGGCGGTCGTTACCCAGGCGATGACGAATGTGAACTTCGGCCCACGCGGCCTTGAGCTGCTGCGTGGCGGTCTTGCA
>JASFLN010000310.1:0-3310 GCA_050118075.1 Anaerolineales bacterium | reverse complement strand
TGGCGCTCATCGGTGAAATCGTGCGCGTGGTTATTTTCGGAAGGAAACCCCACAACCCCCAGAAGACAAATGCCCCAAGCACGGGAACAAGCCAGCTTTTCATTGTGGAACCTCGTATGTCACGCCGTAACCCGGTCAATTCCACGGTGTGCAGCGCTTGATCTAGTAACTGAAAGTTATTGCTTCCATATCCGTCTTGCCAGAAATAGAAACGCCAAAGCCACCATCGGCGCAAACAAGACTGAGATTACCCCGTACGCCAATAGATGCTCGCTCCAGGCGCCACTGCGAATTGTGCCGTACGCGTAGATTACAGCCGAATAGAGTGAGCCGGTCAACGCAATGCTTCCCAGTATGTCGCTCGTCTTGCGTCCTCTGCGATATTGATAGACAAAGAAGATGGCGCAAACCGCGATCAGAAGATCGAACATCCCGGTGGCGACGAGAAAATGTATCGTCTGCTGTTCCCACCCACCCTGTGGAGGCATCGCCAGAGCCCCTAACTCTCCATTCCTCAACCACCACGCTCCTGAGATGATCAAGCCGATGATGTGGCCGATCTGCAGCAGGCCATAGTAACTCACCAGAAGCTTCTCTAATCGATTCTCTGCTTTGTTCACTTTCGCACCTTACTCTCCAATGATCTTGATCAATGCTCGCTTTCGTCGACCGCCGTCGAACTCACCGTAAAAGATCTGCTCCCAGGGTCCGAAGTCAAGCTTGCCTTCCGTGATCGCGACCACGACTTCACGTCCCATAACCTGACGCTTTAAGTGTGCATCGGCATTGTCCTCGCCGGTGCGATTATGTAGATACTGCGCTGTGGGTTCATGAGGGGCAAGCTGCTCAAGCCATTTTTCATAATCCTGGTGCAGCCCGGATTCGTTATCGTTGATGAATACCGAAGCGGTGATATGCATAGCATTGACCAGCGCAAAACCCTCCCGGATACCGCTTTCCTGGACAGCAGACTGGACTTCCGGGGTGATATTGATAAACGCACGCCTGCCGGTCACATTGAACCACAATTCTTTACGGAAGCTCTTCATTTTGCATAACTCCTTGAAGGTTCGGCAATCACTCTACAGATGCAATGTTCGTGTACAAAAAACTCATCCTCCGTAAAAGATATCCCCTTCCAGATCGCTCAGCATGAGAATGCTCTCATCAGGACGTACCTCATCTTCAAGATCTGCAAATGCGTCCACAACTTCTCCGATGATCACAGTATGATCCCCCTTCTTTTGTGTACCAACCACTTTGCATTCTAGATAGGCTTGAACATCAAGCAGGAGGGGTGCCCCGGTTGGTCCCACCTTGAAGGCGTATCCCCCGATGGTTTGACCTTCAACTTCTGCTGGTTTAAAGAACCTTACCGCCATGGCTTCTTGAGATTTCCCCACAGCGTTGAGCGCAAACGCACCTGCTGCTTCAATCACACTGTGAAGATAGGAATCTTCACGTACACAAACAACGACCTGAGGCGGATCGAACGAAGATTGTGTCACCCAATTAACCGCGCCAGCAGCCACTTCTTCATCCCCGCTGCGTGCCGACAATACAAATAGACCATAAGGTATCATTCGTAGAGCGGTCTTTTTTGCTGATGTATCCATTCTTGTTCCTCCTATAACGCACTACTTTGATCTTACCATCCTACAAATCATGTCCCGAAACAAGTAAAAAATCAGCGCCGATTACTCGGCGCTGATTGAATACAAATTCGAAATGGTGGAACAAACCCTCCAGGCTAACACTCGCTGAAAGCGCAAGCATAACACTTTCGACAGCCCTCTTCATTCACCAAGGCAGCCGCGCCGCATTCCGGACAAAGATCACCGATACGCATCGGGAGCTGCGAACTTTCATCTTGCTCCTGAACAATTCCACCAGGGATTACCTCCGGTGTCTCCTCCAGGTAAGCCGCCAGCGCCCGTGCAAGTCCATCGGGCAAAGAGAGCACGCGATTGGGACCAAACCCGGTCGGTCGCCCTCCTCCAATACCCGCCAACTGACGTACAACCTCCGCCATACGATCGCGAGGCGGAACAGGCGAGGCTACCCTGAGCAAGTACGAAATTAACCTGCCGATCGCTTCCGAGACCGCAGCCGTCTCTGAGCCGGCTTTGGCTGACGTGATGAAAACCTCAAACGGTTGGCCTGCACCACCTCCGTTCTCATTAACGGTCACAAAAGCTTTACCCAGCGGTGTTGTAATCTGATACGTACAACCATCCAGGCGTTGGGGTCTGGGTTTCTTTCCCTGCAGCCAGAGGTGAATTTGACGCGGTGCATCCTGCTTGTGCAGCTTTGCTTCGGCGGTCTCGCGCGTCTCAAGCACAACTTTTTCCCTCGAGCCGGTCACATACACTGTCAACCCCTTGCAACCCAGCTCCCAGGCAAGTTCATATGCTCTGGCAACATCCTCTTCAGTTGCATCACTGGGGAAGTTACAGGTCTTGCTTAAACTGTTATCAACGAACGCTTGCAATGCCGCCTGCATGTGTACATGTTCTTCAGCTGTAATATCCTGGGAGACAACAAAAACGTCCCGGACTGATTCTGGCACGGCTTCGATGCGCTGTGCTGTTCCATGCTTCATGATCCCCTCAACGATCATCTCCCGTGTAAGTTCATCAACACCTTCTTCTATGAGCGCATCTTCAAACATAGGACTGGTGTAGGTGAGACGCAGATCTTCACCACCATCGTCAACGTGCCGATAGTAGGCCAGTGCAAAAACAGGTTCACATCCATACGCCTCGCAACCCGCTACAGTGGCGATGGTGCCCGTCGGGGCGATGGTGGTTTGGGCTGCATTGCGGATCCCGTACTGACGCAACCCTGAAAGCACCTGATCCCAATTCACAGATGGCCTTCCAAATTCACGCCTATAGGCCGAGATCGGTTGAGGAGGCTGCCAGGATACGTTGTCCGGATCATAAATACTTCCCTCGATTGCCGGGAATGCACCCCGCTCACCAGCAAGATTGATGCTGGCCAACATGCAGTGATAGCGGATGTACTCCATAACCTGGGCAGCAAACTCCTGCCCCTCTTCAGAACCATAGCGAACGCCGACGTGGTACATCAAATCGCCCAGGCCCATAATCCCGAGACCAATACGGCGTGCCCGCATCGCGGCTTCTCGCAATTCGGGAACCGCCGGAACATAGGCATTGGCTGTGACAACGTTGTCCAGGAACCTGGTGGCAAGGATTACACTTTCACGTAACTTCTCCCAATCAACGCTGTGATCGGGTCCAAAATGCTGCGCCAGGTTGATCGAGCCCAAGCAGCAATTTTCATA
>JASFLN010000309.1:0-3312 GCA_050118075.1 Anaerolineales bacterium | reverse complement strand
GTCCTGAGGTCGAAGCGCAGTTGCACAAACATGGTTTCACGTTAGGGCACTTCCCCCAATCGTGGGAGCTATCCACGCTGGGAGGTTGGATTGCCACCCGATCGAGTGGCCAGCAGTCCTATTTCTACGGTCGCATAGAGGATCTTGTGCGCGGTGTTGTACTTGAGACACCTATAGGAAGGCTTCCGCTGCCGGAGCAACCCGCCAGTGCGGCTGGACCTGACCTGCGTCAATGTGTACTTGGATCGGAAGGCAGGCTCGGATTGATAACGCAAGCGACGGTACGGCTTCGCCCACTACCTGAGGCGCAAGCGTTTTACGGCGCATTCTTTCCCGATTGGGAGTCGGGCGTGGAAGCCGCACGAGCAACTGCACAGCAGCGCGTGCGGCTATCGATGTTGAGGTTGAGCGATGCTCAGGAAACGGAGACCACCCTTGCGCTAACCGGTCATGAAAGCTTGATTATGCTCGCAGATTGGGGGCTGCGCCTGCTCGGTCATGGACGCGGACGCTGCCTGATGATCTACGGTCTGACCGGAGATCCCATGGAAATCCGTGGGACGCACGCCCAGGCAAAGGACATTTTCCGTGCGTATGGCGGACTGCCAACCGGCACCTACATCGGGCAAACATGGGAGCATTCTCGATTCCGATCCCCATACCTGCGCAATACGCTCTGGGAAAAAGGCTACGCTCTCGACACGCTGGAGACCGCCGTGCCCTGGTCTGCATTTGCCACAATCAGGACCGCGGTGCTCTCCGCACTGCGTCAAGCTTTCGAAGCTCAATCGATACGAGCTTTGATCTTCTCGCACCTTTCACATCTCTATGAAGATGGAGTGAGCTTCTATGTGACGTATTTGTATCCGCGCCAGGCTAAACCGGAGCACACTTTAGATCTGTGGAAAACAGCCAAGCAGGCCGCCAGCACGGCGATCGTTTCCGAACATGGCACGATCAGCCATCAACATGGAATCGGCGTAGATCACCGGCAATACCTTGCCGTTGAAAAAAGCCCGCTCGGTATGAGCCTGTTACACCAAATGGTCAGAGCTTACGATCCGGATCAAATTCTGAATCCAGGCAAGCTGCTCCCGGAGGACGATTCATAAATGTGGAACACCGATTGGCGGGACCGAGTCTGGGATCGTCTCTCTGAGCCCTGGGACATTGTTGTTGTCGGGGGAGGGATCACCGGAGCAGGCATCCTGCGCGAAGCTGTCCGCTGCGGTATGCGAACGCTGTTAATCGAGGCGCGTGACTTCGCCTCCGGAACTTCAAGCAGATCCTCAAAGCTTGTCCACGGAGGGTTGCGCTATCTGCGTGATGCGAAATTACGCCTCACGATGGTTTCCGTGCGGGAGCGTGAAGCCCTGCTCAAACAGGGGCGCGGGCTGGTCACACCGCTTGGCTTTTTGCTCGCTAATTATGAGCGTGACAAAATACCCGCCTGGGTCTTCGGTGCAGGCTTGATCCTGTATGACTTGATGGGGCTACAGTGGGGGCACCAGCATTACGATCCCGAAGGGCTTCAAACGCTCTGCCCGCAGCTGCACGAAGAAGAGCTGACCGGTGGCTTCCGCTATTTCGACGCCCAGACCGATGATGCCCGCCTCACGCTGCGAGTTATCCGTGAGGCGGTCTCCGACGGTGGGCTTGCGCTGAACTACGCACGCGCTGAAGGCCTGCTGAAAGATCGCCACGGTATGGTGCGCGGTGTACAAGTCGCAGATCAGGCTCCTGGCGCCAGAGAGCGCTCCACAGAGGTGGAAGCACAGGTTGTGATCAACGCCACCGGCGCGTGGGCCGATGATCTGCGTCAACAAGTGGGCGCAGCAAGAAGAATCCGCCCATTGCGCGGCAGCCACTTGGTATTTAACTGGCAGGAACTCCCGCTTAACCGCGCGGTTACATTTCTACACCCGGAAGACAGCCGCCCTGTTTTTGCATTCCCCTGGGAGGGAGTGACCCTCTTCGGTACGACTGATGTTGACGAGACCAAATCACTTGACCTTGAACCTCGCATCAGCCCTGCTGAGGTCGATTACTTGTTATCTGCGCTGAGGAAGGTCTTCCCTGAGGCGGACCTGATGGAGCAAAATGTCCTGATGTCCTTTGCAGGCGTGCGCGGCGTCGTCGACACGGGCCGGAAAGATCCCTCTAAGGAATCGCGCGAGCATGTGCTCTGGCATGAAAACGGCCTGGTCACCGTTACCGGGGGTAAGCTGACGACATTCCGTGTGATGGCAAACGACACACTGCGTTCCATCAGGAAGCGATTGCCGCAAGAGACCGATCTTTCCAAAACGGACCGCATCCTCGATCCTCCGCCTTCCGAGCGCTGCATGCCGGCCGCGCTGGACGGCGCCACCTGTCAGAGGCTGCTTGGTCGCTATGGCAGGGAGACGCCTGCCATGCTCGCCCACGCAAAAAGCGAAGATTTCGAGAAGATCGGCCCTGGACCCTATACATGGCTTGAGCTCCGCTACGCCGCGCACCAGGAAGGCGTAGTCCATCTGGACGATCTGCTGCTTCGCAGGCTTAGGTTGGGCATCACCCTTCAAGAAGGTGCGCTACACTTAGTCGACCGCATCCAGACGACAGTCCAATCAGAACTTGGGTGGAATAGCGAGCGCTGGCAAGACGAAGTTGAACGCTACAGACAAACCTGGAACCAGGCCTACCGGTTAACGTAAGGATAATGAACACCCCACTGCAAGCAAACATTCCAGCATCATGAAAGCTTTTTACTCCGACACATTCGATTTCCCCCTCCCGAAAAATCACCGCTTCCCGATGCGCAAGTACTCCCGCCTTCGCGAACGACTGCTTGACGAGAACATCGTGCATCCTGATGACCTGCTGGTCCCTCCTGGGGCCACTGATATACAGCTACTGCGCGCCCACACAAAGCGGTATTTGCACAAAGTGGCGAGCGGCACGCTAACCGAGAAGGAGATCCGCCGGATCGGATTCCCCTGGTCGCCTGAACTTGTTGAGCGTTCGCGTCGATCAGTGGGAGGTTCTCTGGCGGCGTGTCAGTCGGCCTTGAAGGAGGACATGGGTGTAAACCTCGCCGGGGGGACGCATCACGCACACCCTGATTGGGGCTCCGGTTTCTGCGTGTTTAACGACGTCGCTGTCGCTGCGCTTGATTTGCTTGAAAACAAGTCGACCGCCTCCATTGTGATCCTTGACTGCGATGTGCACCAGGGAGATGGCACGGCCGATATCTTTGCAGAGGACCCGCGCGTGTATACATTCTCCATCCACGGAGCCAGTAATTTTCCCTTTCGAAAGACGGTCAGCGAT
>JASFLN010000308.1:0-3314 GCA_050118075.1 Anaerolineales bacterium | reverse complement strand
GATCAAGAAATGACGTCTTATCACTCCTGAGGAAATTCAATACGCACGATGATATTTCTCGTGCCTTCGACGTGGCCTGGGCTCAGGCGCAGCTTGAATTGCGCACGCTGAGGATCGAACCTGATCAGGTGCCTCAATTCAGGCAGGCAGCCAGTCATTTACTCTTCCCTAACAATCAGCTTCGCCCCCCGGGGGGGCGATTACTGGAGAACACGAAATCCCAGCAAGCATTCTGGGCTTACGGAATCTCCGGTGACCTCCCAATCGCAGCCGTGACAATCGGCCAGGAACGTGACATCATTCTCGTCCGCCAGATGCTCCAGGCGCATTCGTATTGGCGTAAACACGGTCTCGTCGTGGACCTGCTGATTATCAATGAACAGGAGGGAGGCTACCAGCAAGCATTACATGACCGTCTCATCCAGATGGCCCAGGCTCATTCCGAATATACAGGGATTGACCGCCCGGGAGGGGTGTTCGTACGAAGCACTGATCGGATCACGCCAGAGGATCTGACCTTGATGTTGAGTGCATCACGCGTGTCCTTGATCGCCGCGCGGGGGAGCCTCGCCCAACAATTGAGCAGCGTAAAAGAGCTCATTGAGCTCCCGGAAAATACCGACGGTCAAGCTCAGCGAATTGAACCTTCCCCGGCGTTAAGTCACATTGATTTGCGCAAGCCGAACGGGATCGGCGGTTTCTCAGAGGATGGACATGAGTACATCATCCATGTAGATCACAAACTTCAGCCCGAAGCACCTTGGATCAACGTGATTGCCAACCCGGAATTTGGGACTCTGGTCAGTGAACAAGGATCGGGCTTTACCTGGCATGGGAACAGCCAGCGCAATCGGTTGACGGAATGGTCCAACGATCCCGTCATTGATCCAGCCTCCGAAGCCGTCTATGTGCGTGATGAGAAAACCGGTCAATTTTGGACCCCCACGCCGCAACCCATTAGGACGCATAGCGCGTACAGGGTGCGACACGGCGCTGGCTACACGGTGTTCGATCACAACAGTCATGGCATCGAGCATCACATGACATTGTTCGTACCTGTTGATAACGATGGCGGTGATCCGATCAGACTACAGAAGCTCAAACTGCGAAACGGCTCCTCAAGTAAGCGGCGATTGTCCGTAACTTTCTATCTTGAATGGACGCTGGGAGAGAATCGGGATACATCTCAGATGCACGTTCAGACAGAGTGGGACGCCAAACTAAAGGCACTGAAAGCACGTAATCATTATCGAACGGATTATGGTGGGAATGTCGCGTTTATGGCGCTTGATCGTAAAGCGGAAGGTTATACAGGTGACAGGGCGATTTTTCTCGGTCGCAATGGAAACCTTTCCGCCCCCGCTGCGATGCAGCGGGTGAGGCTAGCAGAACGAGTGGGTCCGGGCCTAGATCCCTGCGCGGCGCTGCGTGTGACCTTGGAGCTTGAGCCTGGGCAAACTGAAACCATCACTAGCCTGCTCGGTGAAGCGGAATCCAATGAGCATGCGCAAGCTTTGATATCAAAGTATCAGGAAGATGGAGCGGTGGAAGAGGCCCTCAAAGCCACACGAAAATGGTGGGACGATCTGCTGGGAGTCATAAAGGTTGATCTGCCTGATGAGTCGGCAAATCTTCTTCTCAACCGTTGGTTGCTTTACCAGGATTTAAACTGCCGCCTATGGGGTCGTTCGGCATTCTACCAATCTGGCGGTGCCTTCGGTTTCAGAGATCAATTGCAGGATGTGATGGCGCTGATTTACAGCGCCCCGGACCTGGCAAAAGGTCAGATTCTCAATGCCGCCGCCCATCAATTTGAGCAGGGGGATGTCCTGCATTGGTGGCACCCGCCGAGTGACGCTGGTGTCCGCACGCGCATCAGCGATGATCCGATGTGGCTGGTTTATGTCGTCGCCCAATACGTGCGCATCACTGCGGATATTGGCGTTTTAAAGGAAAAGATCCCGTTCTTGGAAGGCGAACCGCTTGGTGAGAAAGAGCGTGAGCGCTATTTCCTTCCCGGTAAGTCGGATGAAGAAGCCGATCTGTATGAGCACTGCCGGCGGGCACTGGAACGGGTTGCGACCTCTGGAAAACACGGGCTTCCACTTATCGGAAGCGGCGATTGGAACGACGGGTTGAATCGTGTCGGCAGTGATGGAAAGGGGGAATCCGTGTGGTTAGGCTGGTTTTTGGCGGAGGCCCTGGATCGCTTCGCTGAGCTTTCGAACATCTACGGGAAAGCGGATCGTGCCAGGGAGTATCGTGAGCGGGCGGAGAAGCTGCGGCAGGTCATAGACCAGGTCGCCTGGGATGGGAAGTGGTATCTGAGAGCATTCACGGATGAAGGTGAACCGGTGGGCGCAAGTGAGGGTTCAAGAAGCAGAATCTTCTCCCTGCCACAGTCCTGGGCGACTCTCGCCGGGTCTGCAGAGCAGGCGCATGCCAGTGGTGCTCTTGATGCAGCATGGGAGACATTAGTTCGTGAGGACGAGCAGCTCGCTTTGCTTTTTACCCCTCCCTTTGAACTTGAGGATCGAGACCCCGGCTACGTACGTGGTTATCCTCCCGGGGTGCGTGAGAACGGTGGGCAGTATACTCACGGGGCGCTCTGGCTTGCGCTGGCGCTGGCAATGCAGGGAGATGGAGAACGGGCAGTCAAGCTGCTTAAGATGCTCAACCCTATTGAGCATTCATCGGAAATCAACAATTCGCTACGCTATGCGGTGGAACCCTACGCAGTTGCGGCAGATATCTATGCTCTCTCCGGTGATGTGGGTAGGGGTGGCTGGACCTGGTACACGGGTTCAGCGGGTTGGATGTATCGGGTCTGGTTGGAAGGTGTGCTTGGTTTCAAACTGCGGGGCGAGAAGCTCACGCTGGATCCAGCTATACCCCCTGATTGGGAAGGCTTTACGCTGTCTTTCCGGCATGGAGAATCTTTATA
Organism: Anaerolineales bacterium; assembly: GCA_050118075.1. Lineage (GTDB taxonomy): Bacteria > Chloroflexota > Anaerolineae > Anaerolineales > E44-bin32 > E44-bin32. Next base: position 370 of record JASFLN010000308.1, on the reverse strand, counting down.
TGAGGTCCGCGTCCTGAACCCGGATGGGCTTGGAAGGGGGGTCAAATGGATCGAGTTGGATGGGAAGCGATTGGGCTCAAATGAGATCGAGCTCGAAAAGGGGCCGATAAAACATGAGTTGGTTGTCCGCCTCTGAGCTATGTTATTTCCATTGCAGACGACTGCTGAGGCAGATAGATAGAGAAAAGCGTTCCAGCCCCGGTCGACGGTTTCGCCACAAGTCTGCCACCGTGAGATTGGACAATGTCACGCGCGATGCTTAAGCCCAGCCCCATTCCTCTTGGGAAGCGGGTACTCTGCTTGCCCCGATAGAATGGAGTAAATAAATTCTCGCGATCTTCTATACTGAGTCCAGGTCCGCTGTCCTGCA
>JASFLN010000307.1:0-3318 GCA_050118075.1 Anaerolineales bacterium | reverse complement strand
GATGTCATAGGTTGGAGTGATCGTCGGGGTCACATGTACCGTTGGTGTAGTTGAGGGAGTCATCGTAGGAGTCAATGTACGAGTTATCGTCGCTGTAGCCGTCTTTGTTGGGTACGGGGTTGATGTGGATGTTGCCGTCCCGGTCGGTATCAAGACCTCTTCTGCCTTGACCTCAGAAGTTGGGGGTAGCTCGAGATAAACCTCGCTTGTAATTTCCCCCGGGACCGTGGGACTGCAGGCAACCACCAGCAGCACAGCACTCAGGAGAAGTCCTATGCGGTGAGGCTGAAAACGGAACTCCCGTGATTTGATACTCATCCCAATCTCCTTTGACACAAACAAGGCTCGCTTCTAAAAACCAGATTAACGGTCGACTGGAGCATTTTCTCCAGAGGTGACCAAATCAAGGAACCCCTCAATGTCTAGATCACCGTCGACCTCCCTACGGTTCAAGTAATATCGGTTTGACATACTCTGATGGTTCAGCACACCAAGGCCCATTGCGTTTGTGTAGCCCGCCTTCACCGCTGCGCGTGCAACCTCCGAAGAAAAACCACCAAATGGGTAAGCCAGCGAGCTGATCTCCACCCCGAGGACTTCTTCAAGGAATTGCCGTGACGTATCAAGCTCAGATTCCAGCTCCTGCTCCTTCAATTCAGATAGATCAGGATGGGTAATGGTATGGGAACCAATCTCCCACCCGGAGGCAAGCAGCTGTTTCATGTCTTCAATGGAAAGGAAACCGGACACCTGAGTCCTGTTCGTGACGACATACATCGCCGCCTTGAACCCATGTCTCTCCAGACTGGGATACGCATACCGATAAACGTCTGCATGACCATCATCAAAAGTGATCATGATTGGCTTGTCAGGTAGGCGTTCTCCGCATTGAATTGCTGCGACTAATTCGCTGGGTGTGATCGTCTCATATCCAAGTTGAGCCAGAGTTTTCATTTGCTCGTCAAAATCTGAGGCTCGTACTGTAAAGCGGCTTGTCTCTTCCACAGAGGCCACATGGTGGTAAAGTAAAATCGGCACTTCCAATACTCCTGTGGCCGGCGTACAAACTTGCTCTGGCACCGCAGAGACGATTGTGCCTACACCGAATATCAAAGCGACGAGTTTTGCGAACATCGAAACCTCCGACGATGGGTTGGTATGCACCCATCATCGGAGGCGCAGTTAACCGCGAGGTTAGCTGCGATTTACTGAATAAACACCATAATGGTTAACTTCTGGTAACCACGGCTAGTTGGATTTGGATACTCTTGTTGAAATGTTGAGGCCCACTCAATATGGACGATTGCTCATCCTTAAGGAGACCAGCTCCCACCGCCATCGAACAGGGGGGAATTCGTCAAGCGGGTAAGACTGAGGTCTGAAAGCTGCAGCACAAAGAGATCATAGTTACCTTCACGATTGGAATCAAAGAGCAGATTCTTCCCGTCAGGCGAGAAGCGCGGCGAGGCGTCGTTGGCAGCATTTAGAGTCAGGTTTTCGAGGATTTGTCCTTCGAATGTGAAACGCAGCAACTCATAATTCCCACTTCTGTCCGAAGCGAAGATGAGGGACTTGCCATCGGGGCTCCAGGCGGGATAGACATCGCGGCCGCCATCATCGGTCAGCTGCGTCACATTGAGACCGTTACCGTCCATCATGAAGATCTCAAAATTACCGGTTCGATCCGAGCTAAACACCACGAATGATCCATCCGGAGAGTAGGAAGGATAGAGATCCACGCTCGAGTTGTCTGTGAGGCGTCGAACATTCGCTCCCAATGAGTTCATCGTGTAGATTTCTCGATTTCCATCCCGATCAGACGAGAAAACGATTCGCGATCCATCCGAGTTCCACACGGGATAGTCATCCGCGAAACGGTTATCGGATAGGTTGATCAAACCCCTACCATCTGGATCCATGCGATAGATGTCCAGATCACCATCACGATTTGAAACAAAGACAATCGCCTCTCCATCTGGAGACCACCGGGGGGTCAAATCGGAACCTTCTGAATTGGTTAGATTCGTTTGTTCCCCGGTCGCCAGATCGAGCAGGTAGACCTCCTCCGTTCCTGTGTCACCAGACTGATAGACGATCATCCCACTTGAGCCGCCCAGGGATGTAGGTGTTGGGACTGGGATCATGGTCGGGGTTGGAGTCGTAAGCATAGGTGTCTGTGTTGCTTTGATTCTATTTTCCGCGATCGTCGCGGTAGGAGCGACAATTTCCGGGGCAGCGGTCAGCTCCGCTCGGGTTGTGATCCCCATTGTGCACGCGGTGACCGCGAAAGGCACAAACACAAGCAGGAGACCTCTCGTGAATGACTTCACCTGTCCGCCCTCATGCGTTGAGATTCTTCGATGGGCAATCTGACGGTAAAGATCGAGCCAACCCCGGGCTCTGATTCGACCTCTATCTCGCCACCATGCGCACGGATGATCTCCTGCGCCAGCGTGAGACCCAATCCTGAACCTTCAACCGGCACACCATGAACCCTTCGCACTCGGTACAGCTTGTCAAAGATATGCGGAAGATCCTCCGCTGGGATGCCCTCGCCATCGTCTTCAACCGAAAAAAGCATTTGCATTCCGCTGCTATCGCGCTCAAGTCGTACGCGCACCGATCCACCTGGAGTAGTGTATTTCAATGCATTATCCAATAGATTAAGTGCCACTTGTTTAAGGCGTGCACGATCAGCGTGGATATGCGGCAGTCCAGGTTCGAGGTGCAAGTCCAATGAAATACTGCGCTCTTCTGCCATATCGCTGAGCTGTAGGATCGCGTCTTCAAGCAGTGCCCCCATGCTCATATTCGTACGTTCAAGTTCAAAGGAAGGTGACTCAAGCCTCGAAAGCGTGAGCAGATTATCCACAAGCTGCGTCAAACGCTTGGTCTCTTCGGTGATAATGCGCAGGGATGCTGTCCAGCCTTCACGATCCTCAGGGGCGCTGAGCACCTTGGCTGCATGCCCCTGAATAACTGTCAGTGGGGTCTTGAGTTCATGGCTCACGTTTTGAATGAAGTTGCGGTAGAACGCTTGCTGCCGTTGGGCTGCGCCCATATCCTCCAGCAATAAGAGTGTTTCTTTTCCACCCAAATGGATTGCCCTTGCTTGAAAGCTCTGGCCTTCGACAGCTGGTATTGTGCGGACGATACTCTCACCAGCAGACTGAGACTGCTTTATAAGATTTTTTAGATCGAGGTTGTGCTGCCATTCTGCTCCGCTTCCGTTGTGTTCGACGAGCCTACTTCGCTTGTAAAGCATGGCTGGAAACGGCAGGCTGCCCAGAAGCAGCCTCATTCTCTGTCGATTCACAT
>JASFLN010000306.1:0-3323 GCA_050118075.1 Anaerolineales bacterium | reverse complement strand
CAGATTGGCGTAGTCAGCTGGCGGATCACCCTCATCGGGGTCATGCATTGCCGGTCTGGCGAAGATTGTCTGGATATAGCGGATCACGTGCCAGCGCTGCTCCTCCGTCATGCTTTCCTTCCATGGCGGCATCACCGTCCCCTGCACACCCTCGGAGACGTGCCAGAACCATTGGTCATCCGGCATGCTCCTTAAAGGTTCCTGCTTGTAATTGGCAGGTGTCACAATGAGTGTCCCAGCGTAGGAACCAAGGCCATTGCCCGCACATCCATGGCAGGTTAGACAGCGCTCAACGTATAGTTCTTTACCTTGCTGCAGCTCAGCAGCATTCCAACTTGACCAGCCCTGGGGTTGATCTGTTGATGGCTGTGACTGGGGAATTTCAAAAGAGTCCTTAGCATTTGTATAAGCTGCTGGTGGTAACACCATCCATTCCGCAGCAGTTCGATCGCCCAGATTGAAAATATAGGCGGCCAGATCGATCAGCTCCTCTTCGGACAGGAATTCAAAACTTGGCATGATCGACAATGGGGATAACTTACGCGGATCCTTCCAGTGCTCGATCTCCCAGGCTTCGCTGCGTTTGCGCCCGATGTATGAAAGATCAGGACCTGTACGCTCCGATCCAAGGGTCATTGGGTTATCAAAAGTATAGTCACCACCCTGCGAGACGGGTCCCATCCCGGTGTCTTCCTCACGCACATACTGGGTATGGCAGTAATTGCAGCCATTGGAGTAGAAAATCTCACGACCGCGCTGCTGTTCAGGAGTGTATTCATGCGCGACGACGGTCTGAGGTGGGTTCCAAACAAATTTGGGTATAAAGACCGCGGCGATCACGACGGCTGCAAAAACGATCAAACCACCAATGACGACGGTCTTGAATGTCATCTTCATTTTCGTCTCTCCTTCTCAGGCAGTCGGGCTTGCGGGAACTGCACCGCTTGAAAACGTCTCGGGTTTCAATTCGTGCCGCTTCTTGGTGACCGTTGCGAACACGTTGTATGTGAACATCATGAAACTCAAGACAACCAGCACGCCACCTGTCGCTCGTAGCGCCATATACGGTCGTAGCCCGGGCAGCACTGTCCAAACCGGCAAGCCTTGATGCAACCAGCTTGCGCCCTGCTCTAACCCCGTGAGCAAAAAACCTCCAAAGAAGAAAGCAAAACCAATCACGTAAATACTGTATTGAACATTGGCCAGTGCCCGACTGTAGAGCTTACAGTCACATATCCTGGGCAGGATGTAGTATGCAGCCCCGATGATCGTGGTACCGGCAAAGAACAATAAGGATAGGTGGGCATGCCCCGGGACATACTGGGTGAAGTGTGTTAGCAGGTTAATCGAACGCAGCGCTTGATGGGAACCCTGATACGACACCAGAATGTACGCAGCCCATCCTGTTACGATGAAGCGCAGTGGGATACTCGAGACGAACCGGTTCCAGTTCCCACGCATCGTCATGTAGATGTTCATCATAAACGCGACTACAGGAAGGACCATCCCGACGCTTTCAGCGACGGCGACCGTTTTCAACCAATAGGGAATTGGCGCCCATAACAAGTGGTGCGCGCCGACACCCGTATAGAAGAATGCGATCCCCCAGAAGGCGATCAGTGATAGGAAATGGCTGTAAAGCGGAGTGCGCGTCTCTTTGGGAACGATGTAGTAAATCACCGGCAGAAGTCCGGTGGTAAACCACAGACCGAGCACGTTGTGCCCGTAGAACCAATTAAAAATCGTGTCATTGATCCCCGTCAGCGCGCCTGTCGCTGGGTTCCACATCACATTGCCGATGAAATATAGGATCGGCATCCAGATCAGCGTCCCGCTGATGTACCACAACGAGACGTAGAGTTTGGGTTCCACTCGATTGGCGATTGTCATGTAGATGTTGATCAGGTTCAGGATCAGCACAACCATAACGGCCACATCGACGCCCCAGATGAACTCGGCGTACTCCCGGCTTTGTGTATAGGCGAGCACCAAGCCGATGATGCCGACCGCGACGGCTAAGTTCCAGAGCACCATCGTAACGTTGCCCAGCACCTCACTCCAGAGCTGACGGCCGGTCAGGCGCGGTACGACGTAGAGCCAGATCCCCATCATCCCGCCTGATAAGAAGGCGAACATAACCGTGTTCGTGTGCGCCTGCCGTAGCCGGCTGAAAACCAGGTACGGGACCCCCCGGAACAAGTCCGGAAACACAAATTGCAGCGCCAACGTCAACCCCATCAAGACCCCAACCACCAGCCAGGCAGACGCAGTCAAGATGAAGTTTCTACTGGCGCTGTTCTCACGTGTGAACATAGCCATCCTCCTCCGTCACGGAACCTGTATGAACAATGTCAACAAGAAACCAGCAAATATTGGAGAGAGATATATCAATTGAAACTGCGGTAAATGGAAACCTTTGAAATCACCGGCACTATAAGCGGATCAACTCAGAAGATCTTCGTCCATGTTTCCCATTAACACAAGCACATATGTGCAGCCGACACGTGTAAGCTCATATTAGCCCGAACTTAAATTGATCCAGAACCATCAGAGATGATTTTCTACCAACACCCCCAAAAACTGCCTTGTTTATAGAATGGATTTGTTTCGGGCTGGTCTCTCGCCGGAGTTGATGTATCGAAATTCTAATAAGGTCTTGTTGGTCCGAATATAGGGCTGTTGAATCCGAATGTCCCGAGACCGATGAAATTGGGATCTCAACCTCCGATCCTCTTAAGCCCCTCTGCTTCAAGGTAGATTCTATTAATATCTGGAAATTGAGACTGGATAGCCTTCTCAATCCGATCAACGGCTGCAGCAACCTGGGTAGAATCGATCTTATCTACAAAATTCATGTCCATGTTGAGCAGCACTTCATCTGGACCAAGATGCATTGTGACTGGGCGTTCTGCATGACGGACAAGTGAATCGTCCTGGACAATTTTTTTGATAGCAGAGATGATTTCATCACCTGTCGCTTCCCCCAGCAGCAGCTCGCGGCTCTCATAAGCCAGAAAGACCGCTACGACCATCAAGATCAGCGCGATGATCAAAGACGCGATTGCGTCCAGCGCCGGTACTTCAAATTGATGGGAGAGGAAAACACCCTGGAAAGCGATCACCAATCCAGCAAGCGCGGCGGCATCCTCAAAGACGACTAGAAAGACTTCGGGATTCTTGCTGCGATGGATGGACAGTAAGATCGGATCCGCTGGATTTGCTGAACGAAGCTTATGATAGGCGATCACAAACGAAGTGGACTCGAAGAGTGCCGCCAACCCGATCACGACATAGTTGCCCTGCGGACGAGTCAGCTCGACAGG
>JASFLN010000305.1:0-3323 GCA_050118075.1 Anaerolineales bacterium | reverse complement strand
GAGCCACATCCAATGGGTTCCACCCTGAGCTCCTGAAGTTCATCAAAAATATTTCAGAATGTAGCCACGGGCTTCAACCCGCGCTGTGATGAGACCAATGAGCGGTTGTATGAAAGGATGGAACGCTGTGTCGGCTCGTCCAAGCGCCGGCAAAAGCCTGCGGACAATATGGGCGGACACGCGTGTCCACACAAAATAATCTGAGTGGCATCGCGAGAATCGTAAACGACGCAGCGGTCCCCCTTTTTGAACGTGGAGATTGACTCGGCACCTGCGGTGCCTCGCAATGGGACCTGACTGCTGGGATGCCTAGGTGACTGAGTGACCATATCTCTACTCCCCGCTCCATCATTGCCGATTTCCTTTCTCCCAAGCTCGGAAAGATATCAGAACACGGTTGCCCTAACCTGGTGTATGCTTGCAGGCGGACCGGCAGCCAAAAGAGATAAGGTCAAACACTATGCCAGAAGCTCCGATTATTCAATGTGCGCTTGACTACGTGAGCCTGCCTGAAGCTATGGCGATGGCTTACCGTGTTCAGGGCGCGGTTGAAGCGCTTGAGATTGGCACACCACTTTGCAAAGCCGAGGGCATGCGTGCCGTGAGCGCAATCCATGCACTCTGCCCCGACAAGATCATTCTTGCAGATGTGAAGACACCCGATGTTGGCGGGCTTGAAGCGAAGATTGCGTTCGACGCGGGTGCAAATTGGATGACGGTGATGGGTGCAGCGCCGTTGGACACGTTGAAACTTGCGCTCGAAGAGGCTGAAGGACGGCCCGGACACGAGGTGATCGTCGAACTAACGGGGATCAAAGACGTGCTTGCAGAAGCAGCAATTTGGCGGGACGTAGGTGTTGAAAGGATGGTCTACCACCGGGGCTGGGATGAGGGCAACCTTTCGCGCACGTGGGACTCAAGCGATCGCCAAGCGATCGAAGCGCTGATCGATATGGGCTTTAAGCTGTCGATCGCCGGGGGTATCGATCTCGAGACGCTTCCATTTTTTGAAGGGCTCAGGATCGCGGTCTTTGTCATTGGTCGTGCCATCAGAGAGACACCTGATCCGGAGCAAACTGCACGCCGCTTCCGCACGAGGATCGACGAGATCTGGGTAGGTTAATCCCCCATCTTATTAGCGCATTAAGAAATTGCCCACCCGCAAAGGGGCAGTACACACGTTGGGAGCCGGATTGGCGTTGCTTTCTTCGTGGATCTTGGAGGAAGTTGCCTACAGTGGTCTCAGTACGCGGTCTTCACGCAGCTGCTTGAACCATAGCGAGGCGCCGCGTGGCATAGAGTCTAAGGCCGCTTCTTGCCAGGCGCGCACGCCCAGCCCTTGAACAGTCTGTGGTCGGTAGCCGACCGAGCGCCAGGCTCCCACATGTTGTGCAAGATAGGGGGGTAAGAACAGCAGCGAAGCTTCGCTCTGCAGCTCGGTTGAAGCCGTCTCGACCTCCTGCATGAGCGCAGGGATGGCATCATCCAGCTGGACTCCCTGAGCGAAGTAGAGTTCATCGATCCGGGTGACCAGGTTCTCCACCTGCCAGCCGGCGATCCCGGCGATATCATCGTCACGGACCAAGAGCAAGAAGGCTTTTTCCCCAAAAGCTGCCATCACATCCTCGCGCGTCATGCGCTTCTTACCGTGTGTGACCTGGGTGATAAAGCGAGCGATATCGGTTGCGTCCTGCGGTCGTCCACGGCGTACAAAAATCTGGCCTGGTTTGACATCAGGAGGTTCAGGAAGTAGCGGTTCCTCGGGTTTGGGCAGCTGTTCCCAGGCGTCCTGAACTTGTTCCCAGGTGTTCTCAAAGGAACCATTGTTACGTATGACGACCTTCGCGGCGCGCAGCTTCAGTGACTGTGGGGATTGTGCCGCGATACGCTGACGAGCAGCTCCTTCCGAGAGTTTTCGTTTATGCATCAAACGGGCAATTTGCAATTCTGCCGGTGCATCAACCACCCACACTGTGTCACAGCCGGCAGCCAGGTCCGATTCGAGCAGCTTGATCGCCTCGATCACGATGATCGGCTGGTTTGCGCGCCGGACGAGTACATCAACTGCGTGAGCGACCAGTGGGTGGATAATGGATTCAAGTTTTTCAAGCGCGTTGGGATCTGAGAACGCGACCTTGGCAAGTTTCTTTCGGTCGATCTGCTCATCCCGGTCAAGGATCCACTGGCCGAACGTCTTAAGGATTAATGGATAGCCCGGAGCCCCTTTCGCCATGGCGCGGTGGGCCAGTGCATCGGCGTCGATGCCGTATGCTCCCAGGTGCTCGAGCATTTTACGGACAACGCTCTTGCCGGTCGCGATGTTTCCAGTTATTCCGATGACGTACTTGCCGGGCCAACGACTCAAGCGGGGTTCCTCCTGAAGGGATGTGAAGGGATTCTAGTCTGCCGAATGGGGCTTGTCAAAGGATAGCGCGTATGGTCATGGCCTGGCATGATAGACCTGAGACCCTGCGCTGACGTAGAGATCGTTGGGTGGTCCTAAGGTCATCGCGCTCAACTCCTCGTCAAATGGCTCGAGAGGTATGTATTGTGCTTGGTAGACCAGGCGCATGCTGTAATGGAAGACGCTGTTGTTGAGCACGTCTAAGAAAAATAGGGATGGTTCCGGTGGTGCGGAGTAGGACATCTCAGCGGCAACAGCGCCCGGTATCTGTACCGTGGATCCATAACCTGGTCGATCGTCCTGGAAGGTCGGCTGTGGGTCACACTCTACGCGGATGCGGGATTGCTCGCCCGTCTCAGACTCCGAGCCGCGGAACCGTCTGCAGCGGTCCAGGCGTCCATCCGCATAAAGCAGGACTAATTCATCTTGTGCAAGGGCAAGGTCGATCGCACCGCGCAAATCACGCACTTCCTCAACAAAGTAGAGTTCGGGCGTGCCGCTGAAGAAGCCACCGGTGGCTTCGTAAATCCATACCGCATTGACGACGGGATCGAGAACATACAAAGCGCCACCGTACACATCAATCGCTTGAATTCGGCCCCATCCTAAATCCGGCGCAGTGAGTTCGGCTAATGCCGGTTGCCGGTCGGGAGCACAGTAGACCAGTGTGCCATCGGCATCGATGGCAACAATGCCCTCTGCTCCCAAAGCGCCTGGCGCTTCCTGGATTACGATGTCAATAGGTTCCCCCATATTCTGGAAGGTCACGCCGGTTCCAAGACAATCGAATGCCGAGTCGATTTCAAAACCACGTTCAGGGGATCCCCAGGCGTGACGGACAATTTGATTGCGTGCGTCAAGCACATACAAGTCGGTGGTTGACGCGGCGATGCTGGTGATCTCTGCTTCAGAGCCGAAT
>JASFLN010000304.1:0-3324 GCA_050118075.1 Anaerolineales bacterium | reverse complement strand
AAAGCTGATTAACCTTCAACTCGAGAAGCGCGCGAGTTTCGGCTTCTGTGAATTCATTCAGCTTGATTTCAGAAAAATGACTTAATCCCACCAGCCCCAGCTTCTTTCCAATGCCGGGTTCTTCATCTCGATAGGTCAGCAATACCAACACTGGAAGATGCCCGATGGCACGAGCTGTAGCTTTCAGCAGATCAAGGGAAAGTGCATCAATCCATTGGACATCATCTAAAAAAATTAATAACGCTTGATCCTGTGCTTTAGATCGAAGAATCGAGATCAGCAGCGATTCAAGTGATGCCTTGCGTAGTTTCGCATCGAAGTTGGCTGTTAGTTCGTTATCCTCAATGGGCAGGTTCAGTACCGAGCCGAGAAGCGGCACACGCGGTTCCAAATCGGCATCAATTCCTTCTACCGCTGACCTTACAGCAGCGATCATTTCATCCGTCTCATGGACCTCGTTAACCCCGAGAATTGCCTTCCAAATATTCCGCCAAACCAGATAACTTGAGTGTGTACCATACGAGGGGCACTCGCCGGTAAAGACTTCATAGGATCGATTGGCAGCTTTTTCAATCAACTCGAACGCAAGCCGCGTCTTACCCATCCCTGCTCCGGCGGTGATACCAAGCACACGACCCGCTCCATCCGCGACAAGATCCAGCTGCTCCCGCAAACGCTCAAGTTCGTCGTGCCGGCCAACCATTGGCAGGGCATATCGGGGTCCGCTCTGGTCCAATGCCGGTGCTTGCGTTCGAACGGGTTGGAAAACCCTTATCAAGCCTTGTTTTCCCTTTGCCTTCACATCCGGCATCGCCTGCCAATCAAGATGATCATGCGCCAACTTCACCGCGGATTCACTGACGAGAACCTGACCAGGTTCAGCGTTCTGCATCAATCGTGCAGCGACGTTGACTTCGTCTCCAAGCACACCATACGTTCTGCGCACGCTGCTGCCATAGGCACCCGTACGCATCAACCCGTGACTGACTCCAATCTGAACAGGCCCAACAAATTTCGACGAGATTTCTTGAATATCCAGGGCGGCGGCTATGGCCCGGTCAACATCATCCTCGTGCGCTCTCGGTGCCCCAAAGGCTGCGTAGGCATAACTGCCTTTATCCCCCATGGTGAGTTGAATCAAATTGCCCCCATAACTTTGAACGATCTGCTGGACAGCCTGTATGTAGTGGTCTAATCGTTCTGGAGCGTTCTCCTGAGTATCGAATTGAAAGCCTCCAAACCTGAAAAATAAGGCAACAGCAGGGCGAAGTTCGGCCAGAAATTCGCCTTGGCCATTTTTCAGCCTGACGTACACATCTCGCTGAATCCAGGGCGTAAGTTCATGATCAGGTGGCAGCTGTGGAGCGTGCATTTTGATGGCAGGCTCAGGCAGGTCTATCCCGAATGCTCGAATGACTGCAAAGCGTGCATGCGATCGCGCCTCTTCTCGTTGGGCCAATATCTCGACTTGACCGCTGAACTGCATCGCGAGCGGATGAGGAACGATAATCTCACCACGATCAGCCAGATGCTCGGCAACGGCCAACTCATCGAGCAATGATCCCGCCAGCACATCAAAAAGTTGAATATCCGGATGCCCGACGACGAAGCGACGCGCGTTCCCGGCCGTGATGGCGACTTTAATGGCCAGTTCGACGATCGAACCTGCGGGCGTTTCTACTTCGCGAAACGCAACCATGCTCTCCTGCATCTCTTGAGCACAGGCGATCCCCCGGCGGCCGTCGTCGTCAGGGAGCCAGCAAGTAATCGCGTCTCCGCTGAACCCGATAACGCTGCCACCATAACGGTGCAGTGTTTGGATGAGTTCTTCATAAACCAGGTTGAGCTGCCGGGTCACCTCTTCAGCACCTCGCCGCCTTCCCAGCTCCTCCACCAATGCTTCGGCGAGCGCGGTGGAACCAGAGATGTCGGCGAATAGGACCGTCCCGGAGGACCGTGCTGGCACACCTGCTGTGCCACCACCCGCACCCCGGCGATCGAACGCTACATAGGATGCTAAGGCAGTGACGAGCGCCTGATCTTCAGTTTTCTGATACATCATCGCGATTACAAACCCATTGGGTTGACGCTTCGTAGGGCGAAAACCCTCAATATCGTAGACAACCGCTGCAACCCTGCATTTCCACTGGAAGCCCCCGCACAGGGTTGACGGCTGCGAAGCGTATAAGAAGTAATTCTACCGTAATTATCTTATTTTCGGTAGCCAATACCATCGCGGTTGAGAGTTCTGAAAACTTGAGCCCCTTGCAAGGACCGATATAATCATATTTGGACCACACTGGTCCGATATTTTTTCGCCAATTTATGGAGGAGTTAAATGATACGTTTTCACACCAAACCCTGGAGCCTTGGCATGTTAATGACCATCCTGGCATTTGCCGTGCTGGGGTGCTCTCCATCCCAAAGTGAAACACCCGTGGCCCCACCGGACGGTTCCAACATAAGCGAGAATCGGCAAGAGGGATCAAGCCAGGAGCTGGACGAAGGTGGTGCCAATCAAAGCGCTAGTGATGAGGCTGCCCTTCCAGTAACGGCAGGTGCCTGCGCCAATGGTCTTTTGCCAATGGAGGTCGGGAATCAATGGGTTTACGCACTTAATCCGACGCAAGAATTACTGCAAAGCGCCGATCCTGACCCCTCAGATTTCGACAGCTTCACCTGGACGGTTGTGGATCTGACGGACACGCAAGCCACACTGGAGATCACGTCGGAAGATCCGGCATTTACCGCCACATACACGTTGGACTGTGAGGAGGGTGCGATCCTTACCTTCCCTACTGTTACGCTCGATCTTGCCTTAGGGAGCGGCGAGTATGGCAGCGCTGATTTGAGTTACGCACGTGGTTCGGGTGTATTCCTTCCCAGCATGGAGACGCTTGAGTCCAATAACTGGGATTATCAATGGGAGACTGTGATGCTTCTCTCCGGAGAAATTAGAACCGTCATTGATGACACTCAGGAATTTATTGTCACCATGGAGGAAAGTCCCTTTTTCTTCAATTGGTCAACCGCAGGCCAGGATACACAGTCGTTCGAGAGCGTCGAAGTGATCGCGGGTGAATTTGAGGCGCTCAAGCTGGATCTAGAGACGAATATGATATTCAACATCGATATGGCTGGCTCAAATTTTGCCGCTGAGTTCGCGACCAATGAAAACCAATGGTATGCTCCCGGTGTTGGCTTGCTCCAAACTCAGAATAATTCAGCCACGATAGAACTTTCAGGCATGTCGCTGCCGATGGAAGATGCGGAGGGCGACATAAGCTTGATGCTGGTCGAGTTTCGTACCGGAGCGAACTAGCG
>JASFLN010000303.1:0-3327 GCA_050118075.1 Anaerolineales bacterium | reverse complement strand
CTGCACCGCCGCTCGACCCGCCAGCTGTACGCTTTAAATCCCAGGGGTTGTTGGTTGTACCGAAGAGTTCGGGCTCAGTAAAAAAGGTCAAACCGAATTCGGGGACGTTCGTCTTGCCGAGCGTGATCAATCCGGCTTGCTTATACCTGCGTATGACTTCGTAATCGTAATCGGGGACATAACCTTTCAAGAAGCGAGAACCCATCCACATCGGTTCTCCTTTGAAAGGTGCCCTCATATCCTTGACCAAAAATGGCACACCCATGAAGGGTCCCTCAGGGAGAACACCCGTCGCTTTCTCGCGCGCCTGGTCATACATTTTGTGGATCACGGCGTTGACCTGCGGGTTTACCGCTTCGATGCGCCGGATAGTTTCTTCCACAAGTTCGAGTGGTGAAACTTCACCGGAGCGAACCCACTCGGCTAAGCCGATAGCATCTTTCTGGATAAATTCTTCAAGCGGCATGTTGATATAGCTCCTCAGGGCGGCTAATGTAGCAGCCAGCGGTACAAGTTTAGCACGAGTGGGTCTGTTTACTTACCAAAAAGAGCCCGGGAAGCACCGGGCTCTTTTTGATCTGCGGTCCGACTCAAACCTGTGGTTGGCTTGTGAAAGTAATAAGCCATGACAGGAAAAAGATCATCTCGAAAAAGGTTTAGGGTCCAATATCGATCTCACACTCTTCCAGCCAATTGACGTAGTCTGGAAGCATATCGCCCATTGAGTCGTATAGGTTGAGGATTTCGCGGAAAGCATCCATCGCCCCACCGCCTTGATCGAGCTGCTCGCGGAGTTCTTCTGACGTCAGGCTCCCGCTTACTTGCCATACGGAGAACTGCAGACCAGATTGCTCACCGATATACGCAAGCGGATCTTCCTCTTCGCTTACCAGTTCTCGGTCACATATGCATTCGGCTAACTTGAGCAGTTCGCCCTCGGCCATTCTCCCCACTTTATATTCAAGCTGCGACTCCGGTACGCCCAGGCCGGCATCAACACAGATCACGTATGGCATGAGCTCGCCACTGCCGCCAGCAGGTATGTTTGCCCCATCTTCTTGGATCACCATCAAGCGTTGAAGATCCGTCCTGCCTTCGCCCGGCTCCAGGATGAGCCCGCAAGGGAGCTGTACAGTTGTCTCGCCTGAGTTCAATAGTGCCAAACCGCTTGGGGTCTCAAGCCCAAGGATCACATCTTCCACCTGAGATCCACCCAACGTGGCACGGCGGATCATCCCGTTATCAAACTCGGTCCAGTACATCAGGCCCTCGCCAATATCGAGAGCGATGCCGTATGCAGGACCATCAAAATCCTCAATGAGAAGCTCTACGCCGCTGCCGTCCAGACTTGCGCGCTGTATGCGTCCTTCTTCTGTCCAATACAATTTGCTGCCAACTGGATCGACTGCAAGTGCTTGCGCAGGGCTTTCGGTTGTAAGCACTTGCTGCGCACCGGACCCATCTAGATTAGAGCGACGGATTTGATCTTCTTCAACCCAGTAAATTTTCGCATGGATATCATCAACGGCGGCTCCGAACGTTGCGGGTGTAAATTCCCCGATGGCTGGCTTCTGACCGGAGCCATCAAAATTTGCGCGGGTCAGCGTGAGGGCTTCCAAATCGCTCCAGAAGATCAGGTCCATTTGATCGCCAAGTGTGAGACCGAATGGCTGCCACAGTCTCTCGACGACAATATCCTCGACATCAGTGCCATCAAGATCAGCCCGTTGGATGCGGTCACTGCCCGCATCGGCCCACACCATCTTACTCCTGCGGGTATCCAGCGCGATGCCGCGTGGCTCATCCAGACCTTCATCCACCAGATCCTGCACCCCCCAGTCGTCGACCAAGGCACGTTGAATCTTGTCAGAACCTGGATCGGTCCAATACAACACTGTTTCGGCGGCTGAGTCGTTACGCACAACTACACGCAGGATCCTCCCCTGAAGATCCTCCTCCGAGACGATGATAGAGACATCCAGTGCTGCTCCTGCGTTAGTGCTTATCAATGAGTTGTCCTCAACAGCAGCCGGGATGGCTTCTGTTGATGCGACTGCTTCTGTCGCGCTTGCTTCTTTCAGGTCTTCTTTTTCCACCAGATCTGGGTCAACTAGCCCGGGCAGATTACACCCGGAGAAGATGATGAAAGCGGAGAGGAATAATAGGCTCAGGATGATGCATTGTGCTTTACCAGGTGCGTTCTTGTGCAGCGACATGATTATCCTCCGTGGGCGTTCGTTTAACGCCGGGGGAGAAGAGCATAACCAGCATGGTTTTCCGGTCTTGTCGTGTATCCCATTTGGTTGGCAGAATCGCTGGGTTCCCCCCCAGTGCTCCTGCATGGATCAGCATTGTCATCATAGTGGTTAAAATCAGCCCGGGCAAGCGGCTATTGTGAGTGCTCTTTTGCGAGGCCATATTGAGGCTAAAAGCAGGGCCATCCTCTTTGAAACTCGATCGGGCTTATCTGCTTGCGGGAAGAAAAGTCCTCGTCAAATGAATGTGGAGGTTACGAATGTCAAAGTTTAGAACAGCGTATAGATCAGGGGACCGACCCCTGAGCTTGAAGCAAAAATCAATAAGAGACCGAAGACCATCAGAAGCGCGACCATTGGGATCAACCACCACAATTTACGCTCCCAGAGAAAACCCAGCAGTTCGCGCACCACACCCAGGTTCATCCACATTCCACGTAGAAAGTTACGCACAGCAGGACCTCATTTCCGCACCACGAATTGTTCCATGTAGAGCGTGTCCAGCTCACTTTTACGGAACGTGTTAAGTGCATTCTCGGGTGTATTGACGATCGGTTCGCCGCGCAGGTTGTAGCTTGTGTTGAGCAGCACCGGCACACCGGTCGCTTCGCCGAAAAGCTCGATCGCCCGATAGTAGAGTGGGTTCCATTCACGACGAACCGTCTGCAAGCGACCGGTGCCGCCTTCATGGGTCACGGCCTGGATCTTCTCCCCCTGGCCGTCCCTGGTGGGGAAGACCATGAGCATGTAGCGCAGGGGGTAAAGCTCTGCAGGGTTATTGATACCGGCATAAAAGTCAGCGGCGCGTTCCTCAAGGACCACCGGTGCGAACGGTCGGAAGGGTTCGCGGTATTTAATCGTCTCGTTGACCTTGTCTTTCATGCGTGCGCTGCGCGGGTCGGCCAGGATCGATCGGTTGCCTAAGGCGCGCGGACCCCATTCAAAGCGTCCTTGGTACAGGCCAACAACTTTACCTGCCAGCAAATCATCGACGATCAGCATGGCGCGTTGGTCAAGATCCTCACAGGTCGAAAAACGATAACCACTGTCGTCAATCGCGTTCTTCAATTCC
>JASFLN010000302.1:0-3333 GCA_050118075.1 Anaerolineales bacterium | reverse complement strand
TTTTGGGGTCGTGCTATACGAACTCGTGGTGGGCAGAGTCCCCTTTAACGCCGACACACCCTTTTCAATTATCCACGATCATATCTACACACCGTTGCCCCTACCCAGCGAAGTGAACCCAAAGGTACCCGAGGTCACGGAGCGCGTGCTCCTGAAGAGCCTGGCTAAAGAACCAGCCGATCGTTTCAAGTCAGTTGAAGCGTTGGTAAGTGCGTTCCATGCGGCGGTGGTCGATGGTCAGCTGCCCGCAGATGTTGAAACCGTCGTCTATGAAGGGGGACAAGATCGAGCTAGCGCGATCAATGGCAATGCGACCAACCTGGCGATGGAAAGACAGCCCGGGAGGGATCCCGGTTCTAAGGAGGGTAAAAAGCGTCGATGGCCATGGATTGTGGTTGGACTGGGTTCAAGCGTGATTTGTCTCTTCCTTTTCCTACTTGCGTTGGGTTCAGTAGACAGGGAAGACCCGGCGCCTGTGGACAGCGGCAACCCACCGGCGGTTTCGATTGGTGCATCGGATGAGCCCATTGTCGATGATGATCTGAACCGGCCGCTGGAGGTGCTGACCAATCCAGAAGCGGCTTACGGACGCGCAGAACAACTGGCGAGCAGCGGTCGCAACATACTTGCCGCACAAGCGTTCATCAGGGCGGGGGATCTCTACCTTCGCGATGCGCAACATATAGAAGCAGCGCAAAGCTATCTACGTGCGCTTGATCTGGACCGAGCGATTTTCGAAGAACAAGATGAGGTGGTGGATCGGTTTACTCAAGCGGCATTCCTTGGCGCTGAATCCGACCGCATTTGGCCTATCATTGACCAAATAAGCGTTGAAGCCGGTGACTGGCCATTGCTTCAAGTGATTACCGCTAGAGCGCATTTATTCAATGGTGAATTTGACATAACGATGCCCCTTCTGGACGATGTGCTTCGAGCGGAAGGGGATCTTCCGTTGGCAATGACAGTAAAGGCTGAATTCGAGCTCTTGCATGGTGACGCAGCTGAAGCTCAACGTCTGCTGGATGAATTGCTCGCGGATCCAGAACGTACGCCAACCTGGTTGATCAAACATTTAAACCAATTGGCAGGGAAAGTACAGTAGCGAGGAGAGCAAGGAGGATGCAATGGCAAGAAAGCCGTTTGTGGCTGCAAATTGGAAGATGCACAAGACCGTCGCAGAGGCGGTACTTTTCATTGATGATTTTGTACCGAGGGTGGGGAATATCAAGAGGGTAGATATCATTCTTTGTCCACCCTTCACTTCGCTGCCTGTCATGCGTGAGAAGCTGGAGAATAGTCTGATCCAGCTGGGTGCACAAAACATGCATTGGGAACCAGAAGGTGCCTATACAGGTGAGATTTCCGCGTTGATGTTGTTAGGGCTGTGTGATTACGTCATTATCGGGCACTCGGAACGCAGGGCGTATTTTGATGAAACGGATGAGATCGTAAACAAGAAGCTTGTCGCCAGTTTTAACAATGGCTTGAGGCCGATCCTGTGCGTAGGTGAATCGCTCGATCAACGCGAGGCGGGTGAGACGCACGAGTTCGTCTCCGGGCAAGTAAAGGCAGCATTGAACGGATTTAGTGCTGAAGAGCTTAGCAGGATGGTGATTGCATACGAACCCATCTGGGCTATAGGAACCGGAAAGGCAGCCACACCCGATGATGCAGATGAGGTCATTAACCAAACCATCCGAAATACACTGACGGAGTTATTTGATCCGTCCACAGCAGATGCGATGCGCATTTTGTACGGTGGAAGCGTGAAGCCGGGGAATGCTAAAACGTTCTTCGATATCGAGGGCATTGATGGCGCCCTGGTGGGTGGGGCAAGTCTGAAGCCGGATTCATTCTCCGCGATTGTCGAGGCCGCGCTTTGATGGTTGCGAGCTAATGCAAGCCCCGGTGTAAGTGCTCCCGGGGTTTGTTTTGCTGCAACAGATCAACCGGTTCCGAATTGCCTGTCACCCGCATCCCCAAGACCGGGCAAGATGAATCCGTGTTCATTGAGTTGGCGGTCGACGGCAGCCAGGTGAATCGGCACCTCAGGGTGAGCGGCATGCAGGGCTTCGATGCCTTCTGGAGCGCCAATCACACCCACAAATTTGATTTTACGTACGCCCCATTCTTTGAGAATGTCAATGGTTGCAACTGCAGAACCGCCTGTTGCCAACATTGGATCAAGGATCAGACAAACCGAAACGGTCGGTTCTACGGGAAGCTTATTGTAGTACTGAACCGGCTGGAGGGTCTCCTCATCGCGGTAGAGGCCGATATGCCAAACCTCCGCCGAAGGCATCAATTCCCAAACCCCCTCAACCATACCTAGACCTGCCCTCAGAATGGGAACAAGTCCTATCTTCTCGGCGAGTGAGTGACCGCTTATATCTTCCAGCGGTGTGCTGATCTCTATCGCTTGTGTGAGTAAATCAGTGGTCGCTTCGTAGGTGATCAGTGCAGAAATCTCACGGATCAACTCGCGGAATTTCTTTGGGTTGGTCTCTTCGCTTCGCAGCTTGGTTAATTTGTGTTGAACAAGCGGATGGCTGGAGGTAAAGACATTTTCCATTGCAGCTCCCTTCCTAATAGCTTAATAACTTCAAGCCCAATCATTATCGATGAAGTGTAATGGCTGTCAGGTCATCGAACAGGTCGCGACGACCGGTAAATTGAAGCACGCGTTCTTCGATCCGGTCGGCGACTTGCTGAGCTTGCCAGTCTGGCATACCCAATACAAGACTTTCCAATCGTTGTATTCCAAAAAAGTCCTCATTCTCATCCAGCGCGTCCGTCACTCCATCAGTGTACAGGACCAACAACTGATCGGGGTGGATTGTCAACTTATGGGTCTGATACGTGCTCGAATTCTGAACCCCTAAGACCATACCATGTTCCTGCAACAATTCGCCACGTTGACGGGGTGTGAAAAGCAGTGGCGGATTATGCCCGGCGTTGGCGTAGTGCAGCTCTCCGTTTTCCGGTTCCCAAATAGCATAGAAAACAGAGACAAACAAGTCTGCATGGGTGTCTTGGATAAGAAGCCGGTTGACCTTCTCGAGGCATTTGCCCGGGTCGCCCATCTCCATTGCCAATGTGCGAAGGAGGGTCCTGGAGAGAGCCATGTAGAGAGCTGCTGGAATGCCCTTGTCGGCCACATCCGCGATCACGATCCCAAACCGGTCGCCCCGGGGACCAGCTGGAAGTGGGATGAAATCATAGAAATCGCCTCCGACTTCACGTGCCACCCGCCAGGCGACCCCAATATCCCAACCGGCAACTTCCGGCATCGAAGAAGGCAAGAAACTTACCTGGATGTCACGAGCCATAGCA
>JASFLN010000301.1:0-3334 GCA_050118075.1 Anaerolineales bacterium | reverse complement strand
AACTGCTACGCGAACGTGTTGCGCGATGCCTTTGCAGTTGACAAACTTGAAAAGTGCGGGCTCTATTTCGGTACGACCGGAGGCGAGGTCTACGCTTCAACTGATGCGGGTGACACATGGAACGCCGTCGTGCGCGATCTTCCACGCGTGATGTCCGTCGAGGTGCAGACGCTGCCATGATCCGGGTTGTCCTTCCCTATCACCTGCGCAATCTCGCGAAGGTGGGTCGAGAGGTCGAGCTTGAGCTAGAGGGGGAAGCTACCATTGGCAGTGTGCTTGACAACCTGGAGGAAAAGTATCCAGTGCTGCGCGGGACCATTCGCGACCACACCACAAAGAGGCGCCGCGATTTCTTACGCTTCTTCCTGCTCCAAGAAGATTACTCCAACGAACCCTACGACACTCCGCTTCCAGACGAAATCACCTCTGGCAAAGAACCTTTCCGGGTCGTAGGCGCGATGGCAGGGGGATAACCCAGAAGCATTCGAGTGGAGCGCAGCATGACGATTGGTAATGAGAAGATTGTCGTTGAAAACATAAACGTCCCCGGGCGCACAACACGTGTCAATGCTGAGATGTACGAGGCCATGAAAAAGGCTATGCTGAATGTGCTTCCACATCAGGCACCCGGGCTGAACCAGAACGAGATGCGGGAAGCGGTGAAGCCGCATCTTCCCGAGCAACTCTACCCTGGCGGGGAGAAAGTCGGCTGGTGGGCTAAGACCGTGCAGCTCGATCTGGAAGCGAAAGGTATTCTCGTGAGAGAGGACAGCAAACCACTGCGCTGGCATCAGTCGAAGTAGATACCTGGGCGATACAACAAAGTGGTATATGCTGTATAGGTGATCACCCTACCCGATACGTTCACCGACCACATTCAACGCACGTTCGGCCAGGCTGGTGAAGCATGGCTGGAAGAACTCCCTGCACTTCTGGATGAGCTCTCCCAACGATGGTCGCTTGTGGTAGACCCGCCATTCCCCGGAATAAGCTACAACTTCGTATCCCCGGCATATATGAAGGACAACACACCCGCCGTATTAAAAATTGGTGTGCCCAACCCCGAACTGACCAGTGAGATTGCTGCTCTAAGACACTTCGACGGCAAAGGTGCGGTCAAGCTTCTTGAGGCTGATCCTGAGGTTGGAGCGCTTCTTCTCGAAAGCATAGAACCCGGGAACCCGCTTCTCGACCTGAATGATGACGAGCGCGCAACCTCAATTGCTGCCCAGGTGATGAATAAGCTTCATCAGTCACCACCTACAAATGGAGCTTTTCCAACCATCACCGATTGGGGGCGGGGACTTAAGCGACTTCGCTCCACTTTCAACGGCGGCAGCGGTCCATTCCCCGGACAGCTTGTAGATCGCGCCGAGCGTCTCCTGGAAGAACTGGCTGCAAGCCAGGGTGAACAAATCTTGCTTCATGCGGACCTTCATCACTGGAACATCCTCGCCTCTCAGCGATCAGAATGGCTGGCCATCGATCCCAAAGGATTGCTGGGCGAACGGGAATATGAAGTCGGCGCTTGGCTGCGCAATCCAATTCCATCACTGCTCGATTGGCCCCAAAATCAGCATGTACTCCGCCGCCGAATTGATCAGTTTGCCAATATTCTCGGCTTCGATCGCCAGCGTATGCTCTGCTGGAGCCAGTATCAAGCCGTGCTTTCCGCCTGGTGGAGCTATGAAGAAGCAAACCCAAATTGGAAACAGATGTTGGCTATTGCTGAACTTATCCTTTCTGTCGGATGATCCTGATTATCTTGTACTTACCTCATAACCAGTTTCCGCTGGATTTTTTTACTGGAAAACCAGAAAGCACTCAGAGCCCCCAAGCGTTGTTATCGAATGACTGCCAGCATACAAGCAACAGACCATCACAGCGAGAATTCCGATTTGTCACTTGACTCTCCAGTCACTGGAGGGCATATAAATCTGGTAGAAGGTTCAAAATGATGCGCATCGGAGACTTCTCAAAACTTTGTCGTGTACCCGTAAAGACACTGCGTTATTACGACGAGGTCGGCTTGCTGAACCCTGCTCGGGTCGATGAGTTTACGGGCTATCGCTACTACACAGTGAACCAGCTCGAACGCATTAACCGGATCCTCGCACTCAAGGAGTTTGGCTTCTCACTCGACGAGATAGCCCAGATGCTGCGCGACGACATCACCCTGGTTGAGCTGCAAGGGATGCTCAAGCTGCGGCGATCCGAAATCAGGCAGGCTATGCAGCTTGAGGGCGATCGACTTGCGCGGGTGGAGGCAAGACTTAAACAAATGGAAATGGAGCACAAAATGTCTGATTATGAAGTCGTCATTAAACAGATTGAGCCGATCAAAGTAGCCAGCGTTCGTGGCGTCGTCCCTACCCCACCTGAACAGGGCGGCTTGTGGAATGAATTAGAAACATACCTTCAGAAAGAAAGGGTTTCCCCCACAGGTTCGTGCCTGAGTCTATATCATGACGATGAGTATAAAGAGCAGGACTGGGATATCGAAGTGTGCGAACCGATCGAATCCAGATTGAAGGGGACAGATCAGATCAAGGTTTATGAACTTCCTGGCGTTGAAACCATGGCCTGCACGCTGCACCACGGTCCGTTTGTGACTATCAGCCAGGCCTATGATGCCATCATGCGATGGATCGGAGAAAACGGCTACCAGATCACTGGACCAGCACGAGAGGTGTACCTGCGATCGGCTGAAAACGGCAGTCAGGAGGATCCTGAAACTCTAACTGAAATCCAATTCCCAGTGCAGAAAACTTAAACTATCCAAGCCGTCAAGCAGCCACTTAGAACACAAAACAATTCCAACCATCAAGGATATAACCTGGGAGGTTGGTTTTGTTATTGATACTTTTGATTCAATTGCTAATCCTCAAACCGATTCTTGATCATATTTATGACAAGCAAGCTGCAGCCAAGAGAGTAATGTAAACTAATGTAAATGAATCGGAAAAGGTATCCGCATCTTACCAGGAGTGATAAGCGAGCCCGCGCAAGATTGTCCGAGGATATTTGCAATCTATATCAATTGCTCGGGAAATATTCGAACTGGCTTCTTTAGCTTGCAAATAATTTCTCGTACAATGGACAACCTTCGGCTGCCGAAGGGATCGATAAATACGTCTGGCAACGGACTGCCATAAGCACTTAGATTGAAACTTTATCCAACCATTGAATGTCATTGTAAGAAGAGGCCTAGATGAGTGACTCACCAATACCCCAAACCGCTAAGACATTGATCTTTACGCAGACGACATCTCTGCTGACCGCAGCACTGATCATCCTCGCGTCAGTAGTTGGCCTCGTATCGCCTTCTGAGTTC
>JASFLN010000300.1:0-3352 GCA_050118075.1 Anaerolineales bacterium | reverse complement strand
GGAATCCGAAGGCTCGCCTTCGGTGCCGGCATCAGCCGGCAACCTATCTGCGATTCCTGCGTAACTTCATTTCTCAAGAATCGTTTCTGTTCTGCTTCGCAGCCATCAGCAAGCTGATGGAATCCAAAACTAATTGCGGGGAGTCCGAAGGCTTGCCTCTATACCTTTAATTCTCAAGCACCAGCTTTGCTCTGCTTCGCAGCTTTCTGCAAACTGATGGCCCATAAACAAGAGCGCTGCCGCTAAGCGGCAGCGCTCTCAGCTTACTTTGAGAAGACTAAGGTCAGCTTTCGACCTTCTCCTGGAAGTCGGCTGGCATGCAGCACAAAACCAACTGACGAGCCGCCTGTACCTCATCCAGACGACCAAAAGGCGTCTCGTGCGGGGCTTCATGAAGAATGTCAGGATTCTCATGTGCTTCACGGGCGATCTTCTTCATCGCCTCAATAAAAGCATCCAGAGTCTCTTTCGTCTCAGTCTCAGTCGGTTCGATCATCAACGCTTCCGGAACAATTAACGGGAAGTAGTTCGTCGGTGGGTGAAAACCGAAATCCATCAGGCGCTTGGAGATATCGAGCGCGTGGACACCAGGAGCATCTTTGAACTCACCCTGGATGACGAACTCGTGCATATTGATGCGATCGAAAGGTACATTATAGGTATCGTTAAGCTTCACGCGCAGGTAGTTAGCGTTCAACACAGCGTAATCGGAAACCGCGCGCAGGCCTTGCTTGCCCTGCATGCGCATGTAAGTGTAAGCACGTACATGCATGCCGAAGTGACCATGGAAAGCTTTCACACGTCCAATCGTTTTCTTTGGTGTGACCAGGCCATACAATGGCGGTTCCTCATCATCACCTTCGTCGATGATGTCTACAACCGGACCAGGCAGGAAATCCACCAGCCTCTCGGATACACCCACCGGACCGGATCCAGGACCGCCGCCCCCGTGAGGGGTCGAGAACGTCTTGTGCAGGTTGTAGTGCAGCACATCGAAGCCAAGATCCCCGGGACGGACGACACCCAGCAGCGCGTTCATGTTGGCACCATCACCGTACATCAACCCACCGCAGCCATGGATCAGCTCGACGACCTCTCTCACATGTTCTTCGAAAAGCCCGAGCGTGTTGGGATTGGTGAGCATTAAACCGGCAATCTCATCTCCGCACAGTTTCTGCAGTTCGGCCAAGTCGATATTGCCGCGCTCGTCGGAGGGGATCTCGACAACTTCCATACCACTCATCGATGTCGTTGCGGGGTTTGTACCATGTGCCGAGTCAGGGACGAGGATCTTCGTGCGCTTCTCGTCGCCGCGGTCGCGATGGTATGCACGGATGATTAATATGCCGGTCAGCTCACCGTGCGCTCCGGCTGCGGGTTGAAGTGAAACCCCGGCGAACCCGCCGATTTCCTTCAGCCATTCCTGCAGCGCATACATCAGCGCCAGGTTGCCCTGTACGGAAACCGGGTCCTGTAGTGGATGGGTTAGCGCAAACCCGGGTAAACGGGCAGTATCCTCATTGATCTTCGGGTTGTACTTCATCGTGCAGGAACCCAGCGGATAGAAGCCGATATCAACTCCGTAGTTGTACTGTGACAAACGCACAAAATGTCGCACGACTTCCATTTCCGAGAGCTCCGGCAGCGGCAATCCGTCGCGCACCAAACCTTCCGGCAGTTTCGCCGCTGGCACGTCGGAGTCAGGCAGAGTCACACCGACTCTTCCGGGGGAGGACAGATCATAAATCAGTGGCTCAGGCATTGGCTACCTCCTCCAGCGCAGCGACAAAATCATCGATCTCATCGACCGAAACCATCTCGGTCACCGCGATCAACATGTGTTCTTTCATATCGGGATAATCCTGCCCCAGGTCGTAGCCGCCGATGATATCGATATCCAGCAGTTCGTCGTTGATTTCAGCGACTGGCTTCGGGCAGGAAACCACGAATTCATGGAAGAACGGCTTGGAGTTCCAGACTTTGAACCCATCGATCTTTCCAATCTTCTCGGCGGCGTAATGCGCCTTGTTGTAGCAAAGCTCTGCCACCTTACGCAGCCCGGCTTTGCCCATCATGCTCAGATAGACCACTGAGGCAAGCGCCATCAAGCCTTGATTGGTGCAGATGTTGGACGTCGCTTTCTCACGGCGGATGTGCTGCTCACGCGGTGTGAGTGTGAGCACGTACCCGCGTTGACCGCGCGTATCCACGGTTTCTCCAACCAGTCGGCCCGCCATCTTGCGCACATACTTCTCTTTCGTTGTGAAGATCCCAAGATAGGGGCCACCATAGGAAAGTGGGATCCCCAGCGACTGGCCATCGCCGACGACCACATCGGCGCCAAATTCACCGGGCGGTTTTAGAAGACCGAGTGCCAGTGGGTTTACGACCACACAGAACAACGCACCCGCCTCTTCGGCAGCCTTGCCGAGTGCCGAATAATCTTCGATATGCCCGAAGAAATCAGGATACTGAACCGCGATCAACGTGGTGTTGTCATCCAGCAGTCCGATCAGGTCGTCCGGACCGTTATCGCACTTCTCGTCACCAGCAATTTCCAGTTCCATCCCCTGGGTATAGGTCCGCACAACCTGCCGGTATTGTGGATGAATGGCCGGTGAAAGGATCACCTTTGAACGCTTCCCACGATGTGTGTTTAGCGCCAGGATGACCGCCTCCGCCAGCGCGGTAGCACCGTCGTAGTGGGAGGCGTTGGAAACATCCATACCGGTGAGCTGGCACATCAGGCTCTGGTACTCAAAGATCGCCTGCAATGTGCCTTGCGAAATCTCCGGTTGATAAGGTGTGTACGCGGTGTAGAACTCATTACGACGCAGGATATGGTCTACGACAGAGGGGACAAAATGGTAATAGGCTCCTGCGCCTAAGAAACACGAAGCGTGGCCGAGCTCCAGGTTCGCTTCGGAAAGCGCCTGCAGCTGTTCCAGGACCTCCATTTCGGACACGGCTTCCGGAAGGTCGAGGTCCGGAAATCGGACCTCCTCCGGCACATCCTTATAGAGGTCATCAAACCCGGCCACGCCGACCGCCGCCAGCATCTCCTGGCGATCTTTATCGGTATGGGGGATATAGGCCATTAGTGTTCTCGCTCCTCGCAGAATTTTTTGTACGCATCTGCATCCATGAGATCATCCAGCTCAGAGGCATTTGTGATCTCAAACTTCACCATCCACGCCTTGCCGTAGGGATCCGTGTTGACCAACTCAGGAGAGGCTTCCAGATCCTCGTTGATGGCCACAATCGTCCCACCGATGGGCATGTAGACATCTGCAGCCGCCTTAACGGACTCGACCGCCGAGTGAGCCTCACCCTGATCGACTGTATCACCCTC
>JASFLN010000299.1:0-3374 GCA_050118075.1 Anaerolineales bacterium | reverse complement strand
TTGGGCTGAACTTGAAATCTACATGGCCGATCCGATTGGGGAAGAAGAACGTCAACGATTGCTTCAGAACCTGCAGAAGAATCTCCGTTCTTCAAAGGATAAGAAGCTCGCCCTCCGCATGCTCAATGATCTTGTTCAAGCTGATGGAGAAGCTGACCCTGAAGAAAAGCAAATCGCTGCTGAAATTGAGGAATCCATCCAGGATGTCGGCACCGGTATTTTTGGACAATTCGGAAAATTGCTTCAAGGTCCGATCGACCGAAGAGAAAGCAAGCTGCACCCAGGCGAAAATCGGGAAGAGTACCTCGAAGATTTTCTCCGTAACCGAATTTATTATCACCTGAGAAGGATGTCAGACCAAGGCGAAATTGAGCTTGAAATGCCTGAAGCAGAAGTTCGTAGATTGAGCCTGGCTGGAGGACTACTCGCTCGAATCGCGGCGGTCGATCACGAAATCGCCAATGAAGAACAAAGTGCGATCGTTAGAGCACTCCAGGATAAATGGGATTTAGACCCCAAGCATGCGCAAAGCGTGGCTGCACTAGCCCTATCCGAAATCGAGACGGGATTAGATTTCTTCCGTCTTTCACGTGAATTCTTTGAAGCGACAGATCGCGAGGAGAGATTGCGCTTTATCGAGGCTTTATTCCAAATCGGATACAGTGATGGAAAATTAAGCCACATCGAACACGAAGAGATTCGACACGTTGCACGTGGGCTCAAGCTCTCTCACCGCCAATTCATCCAAGCCAAAATGAGTGTAAAACCTTAAAGAAAGTTTATTGTAAGCGGTTCTGGCACTAGAGTTGGATTGCCTAGATCTGAGCAACCGCTACAATTTCAATAAGCTGGGTTCAGGATCGGGACCAATGCGTAATTGTCCGCACTGTAATAATGAAATCCAGGACGAAGCGGTCTTTTGCCGATTCTGCCGTAAGGATGTCGACCCACCACTCTGGATGACCAGCTTGGTGAAGTGTCCCTACTGTGCAGAGTGGGTGGAGCGCGGTATCGACCGTTGTCCACTGTGCGGTAAAGCGATCAGCTCCGAACAACCTTTCAGCGTAGAAGTTGAGTCCGATACCAATCCTGAGGCTGAGGATTTTCTCGCAAAATTACGCACCAGCGGTCTGCCGGATATCGATGCAGATGAATCCAAAGCTGTCGATGAAAGCAACAATTCTACCCCTGCGTTTTTTGAAACGGAATCCATGCTCGAAGAGCCTGGCTACCAACGCTCGGAGGTCGAACGCGATTCGAAACCTCTGGCTGAGGGTTTCGAAGATGATGCGGACGACTACGTAGAGGAAGATATGGTCAGCCGACCCGCATCACAACCCCGAGATGAAGGGCGCGGGATCAAACGAACTCCTTCCCAACCGACCGATGAAGGCATTGCGGTTTTGCATAGCCGGCGAATGGAATATGTGGACGATTTCGACCGCCGGGAAGAACAAGACACACAGCCGGAAGAACCCGAACCCTCTCCATTTGAGACGTTCGCAGCGGGCCCCTGGCTGCGGATCATTGGAATCGTCGTAATGGCTGGCGTACTCGTTCTGGGTGGGGTCCTGCTCTACCCCCAGGTCCGTGCTGCGCTAGAGACAATCGCCACCCCGTCAGCGATTGTCTCCGTCGATCCGGCTACACCAACCGCAAGTGCAGAAAACCAGACCCCGACAAGCGCAACGACGCCGGGAGTCGGGGTTCTCCTGCCGACACCTGCACCCACTCAAAGTGACTGTTATTACTGGGATCAGATCACGCTTGATATGGCTGGAGAGTATGTGTGCGCGTATGGTGAGCTGAGGCGCTGGTTCAGAGTAGATGAAATTCCATACGTGGCGATTTTCAGTGAAGAACCGGGGACGTTCGCGATCATCGACCGAGACAACACTTATCCTGACTACCCCCAGGGCACCTGCATCACAACGACAGGTGAGGTGGAAGTGATGCGTGGTACCAGGCCGTTTATCGAGACCGAGGGGGACCTCGAGACCTGCGATTAGTATTAGGAAACCCTACAAGCCTCAAGCCTCCCATTCATCCAGATTAAGTTAGAAAAAGCAGGGCGACTCCGCCAATTGCAGTCAATGTACCTGCGACTGTACGCCAGGTAAATATTTCACGAAATAATATCCGTCCGACCGGGACAAGAAATATTGGAGACAATCCCATGAGAGTGCTGGCGATCCCCACCGGTGCATTTTGAATCGCGATCAGCGATAACCAGACTCCGAGGAACGGTCCAAAAATGGTGCCACCAAGGATCGCAAAACGAGCCTTTCGTGCCGTCCTGAGCGCACTAATCGTCGGTTTGCCTTGACGCGTCAGCAGCGCGAGAAGCCACATAATGAGCGTCGCCGTGATGACACGAATCGTGTTGCCCGAAAGTGCGGAGAAACCATCAGAAAGGCCGAACTTTGAAGCGATTAAACCCAGCGCCTGGCCAGAAGCCGCGCCGAGCCCAAATAGCACACCACGGAAATAGTCCTTGTTTTCGACCGTTGCCGCTTGACCTCTGCGGTCAAGCATGACTACCATCACACCGGAGATGGTCACAATGATTCCCAGGATCTGGGTGAGGCTCAATTGCTCATTCAGGGCGAACCAGGAGACCACCGCTGCGATGACAGGCGCCAGACTCATCATTAACATCGAAATTCTCGGGCCGATCCAGACAAACGCTTGAAACAGGAAAGCATCGCCAAGGACAAAGCCGATAAAACCGGATAGTGCCAGCCAGAACCATTGATCGAGTCGGGCATCCAGGGGGAGTGGTTGTCCCGTTATGACCCAATGGGTCGTTAATAGAAAAAGGGACGCTAAAAGTAAACGGGAACGGTTGACAACAACCGATCCCACTTCACGACCTGCGATGGTGAAAAATGTGGAGGTAGCAGACCAGAACATCGCCGTAGCAACCGCCGCTAGCGCCCCAATTTGTGCATTCAATGACTGGTGCTCCTGGAAGTGGGATGAGGAGAAAAGTTTATATTAACCCCCCTATTGCTGCAGCTGTTACTCCCGATCCGAGGGATTACTGGCACCTTCCTGTTCGTCCAGAAAATCTTTGAAGACCTGCAGACGTCTGTTTAGTTCCGGATCGTCTTTCGCGCTCTCCAATAACTCCTGCCCCCAACGTTTCTTGGTTTCGGGACGATCTTTCCCCGCATCGGCGAGGAGGTCAAGTGCGCCGGTGGCTTTGAGAACGAAGAAAATAATCGCTGCACCAATTACTACCAAAGGCAATAATGACAAGGTCCTAACCTCCTGCAGCTTACAGTGCCCTATTCATGTTTTACCATATTTGTTGAGATCGATATCAGCTAATGTATCAACAATTTGAGACGGTTGATAGGGAAAGCGAAGGA
>JASFLN010000298.1:0-3380 GCA_050118075.1 Anaerolineales bacterium | reverse complement strand
CATCCTGCTGGTCAAAAATCGCTTGAAGGTCCTCACTACGGCTCGCATAGGGCATGTCGGCATAATAGATCAGACGGATATCCAGCTCTTCAGCCGCTGCGCGTGTCAGTTGATGGTCGACATGGCCCCCCAAACCCATCGGGCAATAGACGATCGCATTTTCGAAATTAATTTCTTGAAGAGCCTGAGCCATGTCGTCGCGGAGCTGATCCTCTTCCGGTCCCAGACCAGAGAAGAGGCTTTCTGAATCAGGGTAGAGTGGTTTTTCGGAGGCGTTCACCCTGTAAATTGCATCGGGGAACTCAAGATGCACGACAGAAGCGCCCAGCCGGCCGCAGGCAAGGCGATCCTCCGCGCGCCGCATGGCGACAGGTGGACCTGCCTTACCCCAACGGGCATGCAGTTGCGCGGCAAATTCGGAGATGCGGTAATCCGGGGGGTCTCCGGCAAAGAGCGTGAGCACAGAGATGGGCTCACCGCGCGCGTCCTGCATCGCCATCAGCCCCCCGCAGGAAAAGACCGCATCATCCAGATGGGGCGAGAGGTACAGGTGCGCGACCATATGGGGACATTATAGCGTGAAGTTAGGTAATTTTATGTTAACAGATTGCTTAACATAAGTGACGGTTTGGACAAGGGATCAGGGATTGGGTACCTGGGTTGCCCCGTCACCCAGGCATCCGGTGATTGGACACTCGGGCATCAGGTATCGGGTACAGTGCGTTTCAGGCGAACACGCAGGTTCGCCCAGGCGGTCTCGTTTGGTATCTTCGCAAGGAGCGCAGCGACGGAGCGATCTCACTTATTCAATCCGTGGTGATTGCTTCGCTTGCATTGACCTATAAAAACTGATTTCCAGTGCGACTGATCATTAATAAATCCTTCCAGAGATATAATCCAGTCTTCGTTGACGCTCCCCTGCCCGACTGTTACAATCAGACCCGATGCGCCGTTAGCTCAATTGGCAGAGCAGGGGCCTTTTAAGCCCAAGGTTGTGGGTTCGATTCCCTCACGGCGCATCAACTATTTAATTACTAATCCGTTCTTCCTCTGAAAATATCTGACATCTCGAGAGAACTCCCCTTATAATTCCGGCTTTGTATCCGATCCGTTCAAACCTGTAACAAGTCTGTCACACTGCTGCCAAATTTTCGCAATCTTTTAGGGCGATAATCGGAAAACCCAAACTCATGTCCACTCTTTTATCGAGATGGATGCTAACTATGCGGAGGTACTCATGAATGTAAATTGGAAGAGAACGCTAACCCTTGCACTGGGAGTCACAGTCTTAATAAGTGCCTGCGGAAACCTTCAAATGGGGATTGAAACCCGGCAGGTTGACTCCACCCAAGAAACAGAGGGAAGACCTTCCCCAACGATAACGAGCTTGCCAGATGAAGTTCGAACCCCGACCACGCAGGAGGAGAATCCTTCCCCCGCTTCCTCTCAACGATACACATTCGATCCGCTTGGAATCTCTCTGGAGGTGCCGGCAGAACTCTATGTAATGAAGGATCCCATCGTCAATATGAACGATCCCAGTAAGCTGGAAAGCTATCTTTTCTACATCCAGAATTATGGAAATCCAGGTGGTCCCAACAGCGGCGACTTCCAAATGTACGGCCACCTTCAGCTTGGAACGCCCGTCGAGTCCTGGGAGCAATTCTCAGAGGTCCAGAACGACACCACAAATTATGCGTACGTGAACTATATTGAAATCAATGGTTTGAGGGGCTTTGATGCCCAATTCTCCGGTCAAAGAAATAGATATGTCTACATGTTCTACCTGGATGGACATATCCTCTCCATTGCCGTATCTGAACCGACACCTGAGAACAAGGCACTCTCGGACCAGATTATCAGCACGCTAGAGTTAACCGGGACCGGATTAAATGATGATAGTCATGTGCAGATGATCACGGATCCTCAGGGCTACTTTCAGCTATTCATCCCTGACGATTGGAGTTTTAAATTCAACTCTACTGCAGGGATCCGATTATCTGATCTGGAAGCCTCTTCACCCGATGCCGAGTTAGTTGTGGAGGAGCAGGACGGTCCCCACTCCAATTTTTACTATCGGGATGGAATCTTCATGAATTTCGTCGTGCTTGATGATGAGTCTGCTAAAAGTGAGCCGAGTATGGCGACGATCCGTAGCAAAAGGAATGTATATTTGTATGGGATTGAGATAGATGATTACACTTTCGTCGAGCCCAGCACCATCGAAGGTGAAATTAGAGAATTCCGGTTTTTCCACAATGGCCATAGTTATCTCATGAGATTCGCATTTCCAGTCGGGACAGACCAAGAGGCGATTGATTTGATCCTTAAAAGGCTAATACTCACAGCCAGGTAAGCTCTCAAACCTACTATCCGGTCTCAGTTTTGTTCTCATGATACTTGCACATAGGGCACGGTCCTCCTGTGAGAAGGACCGTGCCCTTTATAACAAACCGAGAGTATGTCCCAAAAAACCTTTTGATTTTACTTTTGGAATGATGCCATACGACATGCAAAGATCCAGATTAATGCAGGCAGCAAGACTCTTATTCCCAAGCTTGTGGAGTCGATTCCCTTATGGTGCATCATCTTGTTTGCCTCCCACTAACCTATCCAACAGCCGGATCAACCCAGAAAATTACGAGACCGAGAGAGATGAACGCCACGATCCTTGAAATTTCCCGATCGTACTCATCCACGTCATCACCTCAATTGCCAATCGGTTATTATCACGTGAAATTCCAAACGTAATCTACAAAACCAAATAAATGTCAAATGGAGATTTTAACCAAACTATAAAAATTGGTGGGGCAAAAGTTGGATTCCATAGGGCATTTCTCTTAACGGATTTCAAGTACAAGTATTTTTAATAAACTGCAAAGAGATTTCGCTCTATGAACGCTCCCGTCGTATACGTCTCCGGATTTGTTAATACAGAGAAGGTAGCCTGTGCAATCAAAGGTGGTCTAAACGAAGTCAGACAAGTAATGGTCTCCCATGTGAAGCAGGTCTCAAGTGTTGCCCTGGAGGCAATTGATCCGCTCGTTGTCGTGTCGCCCTCGCAGAGATTGCGGCCTACCCCGTCAAGCATAAATTTCTTGAGAGACATTCCCGACGGGAAGCTTGATCATGCACAGGTCGCCGTATGGGATACTCGCGTCACGTAGAAGAAGACCGGCGAGATCAAGAGTCTTTATTTCGTGTCCGTCTTCAGATTTGTCACTAACCCCATCGTCGAGCAGCTACTGAAGAAAGAAGGAATTCTCATCCCATTGTCGGATGGTTTTTTACGTCACGGACACTGAGAGACCTCTCCTGGAGGCTGAGTTACCGCGTGAGCGGCCATGGGGTTATAAACTGGCAGAACCGCAATAAGCTGC
>JASFLN010000297.1:0-3382 GCA_050118075.1 Anaerolineales bacterium | reverse complement strand
TGCATTCGCGGAGGACGCACGCCGGCGCTTGAAGAAGGGCGTGGATGTGCTCGCCAGCGCGGTTGCTACGACGCTTGGTCCCAAGGGCCGCAACGTCGCGCTGGACCGCAAATTTGGTTCACCCACAATCACACACGACGGTGTGACGGTGGCGAAGGAAATTGAGCTTGAGGACCCCTTTGAAAATATGGGGGCTCAGCTGCTGAAGGAAGCCGCCACAAAGACGAACGACATCGCCGGTGACGGCACCACGACCTCAACCGTCCTGGCACACGCCATGGTCACCAACGGTCTGAAGAGCCTGGCGGCGGGATCCAACCCGATGCTTCTGAAACGCGGTATTGAAGCGGCAGCTAAGGATATCTCCGACGCGATCACCAAGCAGGCGATCGACGTCACAACCAAGGAAGAAATAGCATCCGTAGCGGCCATTTCGGCACAGGACCGCGAGATCGGCGAGCTGATTGCCGAAGTGATGGACAAAGTCGGTAAAGACGGTGTGATCACGGTTGAAGAATCCAAAGGTTTGGAGTTTGAAACCGAATATGTCGAGGGCATGCAGTTTGACCGCGGCTATATCTCACCTTATTTTGTGACCGACCCCGAGAATATGGAAGCTTCCATTGAAGATCCATACATTCTCATTCATGATAAAAAGATCTCGGCAGCCTCAGACATCGTCCCGATCCTTGAGAAGCTTGTGCAGGTCGGCAAGCGCGAGCTGCTCGTGATCGCAGAAGACATTGACGGCGAAGCTCTGGCAACGCTGGTGCTTAACAAGATCCGCGGCATGCTCAATGTTGTTGCGGTGAAGGCACCAGGCTTTGGTGATCGCCGCAAGGCCATGCTGCAGGACATCGCTATCCTGACCGGCGGCACGGTGATTTCCGAAGAGATCGGCCGCAAACTCGAGTCCGTGACAATCAACGATCTCGGCCAGGCTGGCAAGATCGTCGTCACCAAAGACGACACCACAGTCATTGA
Source organism: Anaerolineales bacterium (assembly GCA_050118075.1). Lineage (GTDB taxonomy): Bacteria > Chloroflexota > Anaerolineae > Anaerolineales > E44-bin32 > E44-bin32. The sequence goes on along the minus strand of JASFLN010000297.1, from coordinate 2,398 downwards.
GGGCAAGGGTGATGCCGAGCGAATTAAGGGCCGCATCGAAGAGATCAAGGTCGAAATCGACCGCTCAACAAGCGATTATGACAAAGAAAAACTGCAGGAACGCCTGGCCAAGTTGGCCGGAGGTGTGGCCGTTATTCGAGTTGGTGCCGCGACCGAGACCGAACTCAAAGAGAAGAAGCATCGTGTGGAGGACGCGCTGTCAGCCACCCGTGCGGCTGTTGAGGAAGGCATCGTCCCTGGCGGCGGTGTAGCGTTGATCAACGCTCGCGATGCGATCAAGAAGCTCAAGATGAAGTACGATGATGAAAACATCGGCGTGAAGATCGTCCGCCAAGCGCTTGAGAAACCCATGATTGGTATCGCCGAGAACGCGGGCAAGGACGGCGGCGTGGTCATCGAGACCGTGCTGCGTGTCCAGGAGGAAAAGGGTTCCAAGAACATCGGCTACGATGTGATTTCGGAGGACTACCTGGACATGGTTGAAGCTGGCATCATCGATCCCGCCAAGGTCACCAAGGGTGCGTTGGAAAACGCAGCCTCGATCGCGGCGATGATCCTGACGACCGAAGCGCTCATCACGGAAGTGGAAGAGGATGAGCCTATGCCTGCACAACCGCAGATGCCTGCCTACTAAACAGGATCTAACCTGAACTTAAACAGCCCCTCCATACGAAGGGGCTGTTTTTGTTTATAGGTCGATAAATGAAAGCCATCGGGTGCACGCGACTTAATGTATTACCATACGTATAGAATAAAAGAGCAAATAGCGGGGTCGATCAGACAATTATCGTGTAGGAGGCATTAGACATGGCAGGTGAATCACAGAAAGTCCTTCGCCGATCGCGTGACAATCGAGTCGTCGCTGGCGTTTGTGGTGGTTTAGGTGAATTCTTTGGTATCAGTCCGTTCTGGTTCCGGTTGGGTTTCTTCATCCTGGCGCTTCCAGGGGGGCTTCCAGGGATTATTCCCTATCTGATTTGCTGGATCATCATCCCCAAAGAAAGATAACTACCTCCCAGGAGACATCAAATGCCCACCTATATTGGTGGGCATTTTCGATCTTAGTGCCAGTACGGTAAGTAAAGCGATCGATGGAGCTAGATCACGAATCGGAAGAGCAAATATCCAGCACCAGCGATTACTGCCAGGGCAATCGCACAGGTGAAGAGCCGCACAGTCCAGCGCATCAGTACCTTAAGAGTAAACCAACCGGCGATGACTGCCGCGAGTATCAACAGGATATATTCGGGTCGGAAATTCTCAATCCATTCCATCTGAACCTACCTATCCACTGGCTAAATATCCAGAATCTGGCCACGTTTTACAGTTTTGGATACCAGATTCGTGCCAAACCGGTAGCCGAGATGGCGGTAGTCAGGGATGTTAAGCAGAATAAAATCTGCCTGTTTTCCCTTTTCAAGGCTTCCAACCTGATCCGTACGGTTAATCGCTGCGGCCGCATTGACCGTTGCTGCTGCGATGGCCTGAGCGGGCGTGATGTTCATGTAGCGGGTCGCCAGCGCGATCGCCATTTGCATATTCTCACACCATGCCGTGCCGGGATTCAGGTCTGTGGCAATCGCCAGGATGCCATCTGCGGCGAGGATATCGGAGGCGGGGGTGTACTCTCGCTCTGACAAGCCAAATGGTGTGCATGGCAGTGCAACGGCAACCGTGTCGCTTTTGCCCAGAACGCGGATATCCTCCTCAGGTGTGGCGACAAGGTGATCAGCGCTTACGGCATTCATCGAAACTGCCATCGCGGTGCCGCCCAAACCCTCAAATTCATCGGCGTGAATCTTGAGCGGAAAGCCAAGGTGCTGTGCCGCTTCAAGGATTGCTCGGCTCTGCTCGAGAGAAAATGCACCTTGCTCACAGAAAACGTCGACAAAAGGTAGTTGTCGATTGGGTTGGTTTGCATGCCACCAATTCAGCAAGGCTGGAAGCATCTCGTTCGCAACCAAATGGGTGTATGCATCTGTGCCACCCGACTCGGCGTTTTGGAATTCGGGTGGCACAGCATGAGCAGCAAGGAACGTTGGCATCAGATCGATCGGGGTGTTTTCATCAAGCTCTAAAATGGCTTGTAGTAATTTCAGCTCGGTATCAAACTCGAGCCCATAGCCGGTCTTCGCCTCGGCAGTTGTCGTGCCATGTTGGAGCATCCTTGTTGTGCGCGCTTGGCCCGCACTGACAAGCTCACCAAGATCCGCACGGCGGGTATTTCTAACTGTGGAGACAATGCCCCCACCCGCGCTCATAATTTCCATGTAGGTTGCACCGGCGACACGCTGCTCAAATTCGGCAGCTCGATCCCCTGCCCAAACAAGGTGGGTATGTGGATCGACAAACCCAGGCAGGACCACTTTTCCTGACGCGTCGAGCAGTTCATTGCTGT
>JASFLN010000296.1:0-3391 GCA_050118075.1 Anaerolineales bacterium | reverse complement strand
TGTACCCAGAATATGTTTTGTGAACAAAATGGACCGGATAGGGGCTTCCTTCCAGAGAACGATTGATATGGTCAAGGAAAGACTAGGCGCTAATCCAATTCCTGTCCAGGTACCAATTGGATCTGAATCTGATTTTCAGGGTGTTGTAGACTTGTTCACCCAGCAAGCAATATATTGGGATGAAGGACTTGGCGAAGAACCAAGGTTTGCTGATATTCCCCCTGATTTATTGCCTACCGTTTCTGAAATGCGGGATCAAATGGTTGAGAAAATCGCAGAAGCCGATGATGATCTCACGTTGAAATATCTCGAAGGCGAAGAAATTACTATAGAGGAATTGAAGACTGCTCTACGGAAAGCAGTTATTGAAAATCAAGCAACTCCGGTATATTGTGGTTCATCCCTGCGCAACAAGGGTGTTCAACCATTACTTGATGCAATTATTGATTATCTTCCCTCGCCGATTGAAGTTCCACCAGTTCGAGGATTTATACCGGAAAAAGGAGAAGAAATCGAGCGAGCTCCAGATGACGATGCTTCCTTGAGCGCATTGGTCTTTAAAATTGTGACTGATCCTTATGTAGGCAGGTTGGCATATCTACGTGTTTACTCAGGAAAAATCACAAAAGGCGCGACAGTCTATAACTCTACCAGCGGAAAGAAAGAAAGGATTGGACGTTTGCTCCGTATGTACGCTGATCGCAGAGAAGATGTTGATGAAGTTCTATCTGGGGATATTGGTGCAACACTGGGACTAAAAACCTCCTTTACAGGGGATACTCTATGCGTTGCTACCAATCCGATCCTGTTAGAGGCGATTTCATTCCCAGAGCCGGTAATTTCTGTAGCTATCGAACCAAAAACTACCGCTGATCAAGATAAAATGGCTGGTGCTCTGCAAAAATTAGCTGAAGAAGATCCGACATTTCACGTTCGAACTGACCAGGATACTGGTCAAACGATCATATCTGGCATGGGAGAACTTCATCTGGAGGTATTGGTCGATAGAATGCTGCGCGAATTTAAAGTACAAGCACGCGTTGGTCGACCACAAGTTGCTTATCGAGAGTCCATCACTCGCCCGGTGGAGCGGGCCGAATATCGCTACGTAAAGCAAACCGGGGGTCGGGGCCAGTATGGACACGTGATCCTGGAGATCGAACCTGGTGAGATGGGCTCGGGGATTGAATTCGAAAATGATATATTCGGTGGTGCGATTCCCAAAGAATATTTCAACGCCATTCAAAAAGGAATTTTCGAAGCCGCAGAAGCGGGTGTCCTGGCGGGATATCCAGTTGTGGATGTGAAAGTCAGGTTATATGATGGTTCTTATCACGAAGTTGATTCCAGCGAGATCGCCTTCAAGATGGCTGCCATATTGGCTTTTAAAGAAGGAATCCAGAAAGCAAAGCCTGTGCTGTTGGAACCGATCATGAAAGTGGAAGTCGTGATCCCGGAAGAGTATCTTGGAGACACGATAGGCCAGCTTACTGCTCGCAGAGGTGAAATATTAGGTACAGAAATGCGACCGGGTAACTCCCAGGCAGTAAAAGCCATGGTGCCATTAGCAGAAATGTTTGGATATGCGACCGACCTGCGGTCAGGAACCCAGGGAAGAGGCGCATTTTCAATGGAGTTTGATCATTACGCCCAGGTTTCTGAGAGCGTAGCAAAATTGGTTGTTGCATAAACGCAATTACATTGAATTATTCGCAGGAGAAATTTTATGGCCAAGCAGAAATTTGAACGCACAAAGCCGCATATGAATGTCGGAACCATGGGACACATCGACCATGGAAAGACTACCCTGACCGCCGCGATCACCAAGTGGTGTGCCTTTAGCGGTCACGGGGATTACCGGCCGTTTGAATCGATCGACAATGCCCCGGAAGAGAAGGAGCGCGGCATCACGATCAACATCGCTCATGTGGAGTACGAGACGGAAAATCGCCACTATGCCCACGTGGATATGCCGGGACACCGGGACTACATCAAGAACATGATCACGGGTGCTGCCCAGGTCGATGGCGCCATCCTGGTGGTGGCTGCCCCTGAAGGGGCCATGCCGCAGACACGGGAGCACGTCTTGCTGGCCCGGCAGGTGGAAGTGCCGGCGATCGTGGTCTATCTGAACAAGATCGACATGATGGATGACCCGGAACTGCTGGAGCTGGTCGAATTGGAGCTGCGTGAACTGCTCAATGAGTACGGCTTCCCGGGAGACGAGACGCCCATCGTGCGCGGCAGTGCCCTCGAAGCGCTGCAGAGCGAATCGACCGACCCGGATGCGGAAGAGTACGCCAGCATCAAAGAACTGCTGCGCGTGGTGGATGAATACATCCCAGAGCCGGTGCGTGAAGTTGACAAGCCGTTCATGATGTCAGTTGAGGACGTATTCTCAATCAAGGGGCGCGGCACGGTGGTGACGGGGCGCGTGGACCGGGGCAAGATCCATACCGGAGATGGGGTGGAGATCGTGGGGCTGCAGAATGAAATCCTCAATTCGGTCGTCACCGGGGTCGAGATGTTCCACAAGATCCTGGATGAAGGCCAGGCAGGTGACAACCTGGGCCTGCTGCTGCGCGGCATTGACCGGGATGAAGTGGAGCGCGGCATGGTGGTTGCCAAGCCGAGCAGCATCACCCCCCACACCAAGTTCATGGGCGAAGTGTACGTGCTGAAGCGCGATGAAGGCGGCCGCCACAAGGCTTTCTTCAGCGGCTATCGCCCGCAGTTTTTCGTTCGCACCATGGATGTAACCGGAACCATCCAGCTGCCCGAAGGGGTAGAGATGGTCATGCCCGGGGATTATGTCAACCTGGAAGTGGAGCTGATCGTCCCGGTGGCGTTAGAACAGGGCTCCAAGTTCGCCATCCGTGAAGGCGGTCTCACCGTCGGCGCCGGCGTGATCACTGAGATCATCGAATAGGTTTTTAGCACTCGCAAATATAGTTTGCGGTGAATGGTAGATTATTATGGCAAAAGGAATCCGACCCGTAATTACTTTGGCTTGCACCGAGTGCAAGGAACGTAATTACACGACCGAAAAAAATCGTCGCAACGATCCCGGTCGTCTAGAATTAAATAAGTATTGCCCTCGGTGTAGAAATCATAGATTACACCGCGAGACGAAGTAGTTACCAGGACTGGTGGTCCTTCAATTCAGCAGCGATCCGCATTCGAAGCGCTACCAGTCATTGAAGAAGGCCAGTAGCTCAATTGGAAGAGCACTCGTCTCCAAAACGAGCGGTTGTGGGTTCAAGTCCTACCTGGCCTGCCTGAAGGAAGGCAACGCCGTCCATTGAGGCGGCGTTTTGCCCGTAACTTGCAGTGCTTTGTCACTGCTGATCTTGGCCCCCTTGCGGTTAAGGATGCCAGAAGGAGTTTTCTG
>JASFLN010000295.1:0-3392 GCA_050118075.1 Anaerolineales bacterium | reverse complement strand
TGCTTCTGGGCCTGGCAAGATGACCAAGAAGAAGCCTGGCTCTCACAGATGGCAGTTCAGGGCTTTCATCTCGACAAGCCCGTGTTCCCTTGTGTCTACCGTTTCAAGGTGGCCCAACCCGCCGATTTGACCTACAGGTTGGATTATCCTGCCCTGAAGACCAAAGACCGGGAATCCTACCTGCAGCTCTTCGCGGATGCAGGCTGGGAACATACAGGTGACATGGGTGGATGGGTATATTTCCGTAAAGAAAAGGTTCAAGGAGAAATGGATGAGATCTTCACCAACGTGGAATCCAAAATCCAAAAATATCAAAGGCTGGTCACCTATCTCGCCATCTTCTTGCCGATTTTGATGGTCCTATCTCCAGATCCAGACAAACCCTATTTTGGGGTGTTCGGACCCGTCATTTTCGGTCTGTATCTCGCCTTAATCTTGCTCTGGGCTATCGCTATCATTATGCTTTGGCGACGCATCGTAGAGCTCAAGAAGTCCGAGAAAGAATAGTCATCACTCCAGCTACTAACGAGCGGACCGTCCGATACTGAGGACGATCCGCTCCAATCGCGTTTGAACTGATCTTGACGCTTCACAAGTTGGGGTCCATGTGGAGGTGCCGCGATTGATTTACAATTAGGTTAAGTGTAACCAAGTGAGGTCCAAGATCACAACACACGAGCAAAAGGTCGAATTCTGGTCCGAAGATCTCTTCTGGAGGCCGCGCATCCAGGATGTTGCACGCGCCGCCGGATACGAAATTCAATTCATTGCCGATCCGTCTGATATCGGTGCTGAAAGCGAATTCACCCCACGTAGGATCCCGCTTACTGAACCGCTCGACGGCCCCGACGCTCAGCTCGTACGCCATCTCACCGAGCGCCGACCAGCACTGATCATCGTCGACCTCAACAGCAAAGCGCTGCCCTGGCCTCGCTGGATTCAAGTGATCAAAACCTCCGCTGCGACACGCAGAATACCCATCCTTGCCTTTGGCCCCCATCTGCAGGAAGAAGATCTATTTAAGGCGCGTGAAGCTGGAGCGGAGGTCGTTGTAAGTCGTGGCAAATTCCAAACCAGCCTGACCAGCTTGATTGATCAATGGGCAAAACCATCGGTTGTCGAAGATCTGCAATTGGCCTGCAAAGGCGAATTGTCTCAAAAGGCGCTCAAAGGTATCGAACTTCACAACGCCATGAATTTTTACGAAGCGCATGAGGAACTGGAACTCGCCTGGATGGATGCCTCCGAACACGAGGGCTACCTTTACCGTGCCTTGCTGCAGATTACGGTCGCGTTTCTGCATCTTGAACGCGGGAACTTGCGTGGTGCCACAAAGATGCTGCTGCGCGTGCGGCAATGGCTTGATCCGCTTCCAGATAAGTGTCGGGGGGTCGACCTGCAGGATCTCCGCAAGACTGTCGACCGGCTTCGCATGGCAGTTGATGGAGCAGCGAGCACTGAGGATTTACCCCCGATTGAAGAACTCTTCCGACCCTTTCGTGTCGTAACTTGAACACGAAGAGGACCACACTCAGGAGGTCAAAATGATTGCATACCTGGTTTCCATCAACATCAAGCCCGAATCGGTAAACGCATTCAAAGCAGCTTCCATCATCAACGCTCAGAACAGCCTCAATGAGCCTGGCATCGAACGATTTGATCTCATCCAGCGTGCGGATGACCCCACAAAATTCATGCTGATTGAAATCTATCGCTCCGAAGAAGACACGGTGAAGCATAAACAAACCAAACACTACAATGATTGGCGTGAAACCGTCGCCGATATGATGGCGGAACCACGCGTGGGTGTGAGGTATGACATCATTAATCCGGAAATGGATTCGTAATGACCAGCGTGAGGTTTGATTTTGCGACGGCCAACCGCATTCTTTTCGGCGAGGGTGTCCTTGAACAAGCCGGGAGTATTGCTTCTAATTACGGCCATCAAGTTCTGGTCGTGACCGGCGGCAGCATAGAACGTGTCCAGCCTTTGATCGATCTGCTGGAACGCGAACAGATTGAGGTGACCACATTCTCCATGCCCGATGAGCCTACGGTTGAGTTGACAAAAGAGGGCCTGGCGTTGGCTCAATCCATGAGGGCGGAACTCGTGATCGGATTCGGTGGTGGAAGCGCAATCGATGCAGGAAAAGCCATCGCCGCGTTGTTCACCAACGGAGACGACCCGCTCGAATTTTTAGAGGTCATCGGCGCAGGAAAACCTCTGCTGCATGACCCACTACCTTATATCGCCATCCCGACAACCGCTGGGACCGGGTCGGAGGTCACTCGCAACGCCGTGCTGGCTTCTAAGGAGCACCAGGTAAAAGTCAGCCTGCGGAGCGCGAAGATGATCCCCGATGTCGCCCTAATCGATCCCCGGCTGACCTACAGCGTCCCACCGGAAGTGACCGCCTACACCGGTATGGATGCACTCACCCAGGTGATCGAACCCTACCTGACACGCCGTAGAAATCCCTTCACGGATGCGTTCGCAAAGCAAGGCATGCTTCGAGGTGCTGGAACTCTGGTGCGCGCATATCAGAACGGTGATGATCAGGAAGCCAGACGGCAGATGGCGTACACCAGCTTAATGGGTGGACTTTCCCTGGCGAATGCAGGTCTGGGAGCCGCACACGGATTCGCGGGTCCTTTTGGTGGTCTATTTGATGCTCCCCATGGGGCGATCTGCGCCGCACTTCTCCCGCATGTCATGCATGTCAATCTGCTGCGCGCCCGGGAGAACAACGAGGATCAAGATCTTTTAAAGCGTTTCGACGAGGTGGCCGGATTCCTGACCGGTGCGCCCCATGCCAGCGCCGAAGATGGTGTCCAGTGGCTGCTTTCACTGTCTGAGACACTCGAAATCCCTCCGCTCCGCGAGTATGGTTTCGAGCGAGAAGATTTCAGTCAATTGATAGAAAAAGCATCCGTATCGAGTTCGATGAAAGGCAACCCGATCGAACTCTCTGAAGCCGATATGGCCACAATCCTCGAACTAGCAATGTAGCCCGCCGCAACTTCGTCAAACACCCTTCTTCTCCAAAATCCCGCGGATGACTTGCGCTGGACCAGGTTGGGTGTGAAATGCGCTTGCACGCATCAAGCCTGCATTGCGCAGACGGTCCTTAACTTCAGGTTCAACAATTACGGTCAGGCAAGCCGCTCCCAGGGCGCGTGTATCGCCCGCATCCACAAGGTAGCCGGCCGAGCCAAGTACCCCGGATGCTTTAGGCTCGTCAAATCCGGTCACCGGCAGACCACAAGCCATTGCCCAACGCAGGATCTGAGGCTCCACCGCAACACCCCCGTGAAGAAGCACCTCCGCCTGCCGGTACAGCGCCGGGAGTTCATCGAAAGCGACCCCTGCTAACAGCTGCACCGAGTGTGTT
>JASFLN010000294.1:0-3403 GCA_050118075.1 Anaerolineales bacterium | reverse complement strand
GATGTCCTCTGGATGCACACCGGGTCCTTGATCACTGATCGACAGGATAACTTCGTTTACATCTTCATCGAACCAGGCCTCAATCTGTACCTCGCTGCCTCCCGCCGTAAACTTCACTGCGTTATGGAGCACGTTCAACACCGCCCGGGAGGCTTGATCTCGATCGATTAGGACCAGTAGTTCGTCGGGCACATTTACAGTGAGTTCGACCTCTCGCCGCTTGGCTTGTTCTTCGATGCGTGCCAGGGGGGCGTAAAGCAGCTCCCGCAGTCTCTCAGGGATTAGACGCACAATCTGCTGCCCTGATTCGATCGCCGAGAGGTCCAGCATTTCTTGCGCCATCTGTTCCAAGGTATCTACTTCGGCACTGATCTTTTGCAATAGACCATCCATCACCTCTTTCTCATGAACCGCCGGACCACGCAGCGTATCTGCAAGCAAACGCAGTGAGGTTATCGGGGTTCGCAGCTCATGAGAAAGGTTAGCCACCATATCCTGACGCGCTCTGCTCAAGCGTTGGATCTCAGCCACATCCGAAATAGAAAGGCCGACGACATTCTCAACCAACCGTGAAATGACACGGTGCGGACGGTTATCCAAATTGAGGACTCTTGTGAGAGATCCCTCTTCGCGTAACTCAAAAGTATCCCGCACAATTTGTTCCAGCTGTAGAGATTGTGTGTAGGTGATCAAGCTTGGCTGCTCGTACAGGTCGCCGAAGGCAGTTTTTGCGGAGGGGTTGGCCGCCAAAACACGCATCTCCCTATCGACAGTCAATAACATTGTTTCGCTGCTCTCAACAGCCGCCACCAATGCGTTAACGCTCGCACTGTGCTGCTCGAGTTGAGCTTCAATGGCACGCTTCAGTCGATAGACTTCTCGTTCGGACGCATGGTGCGCCGCGGATTCTATACGCCAGAGTGCAAAGAACAGGATCGCAAGGGCGGCTGCCAGGATGATCCAAAGCGGATCGATCATCTAGCCCTCAAATCGGTAGCCTACACCGCGCACGGTCTGGATGCGCTCCGGACTTGAAGGATCCTGTTCGACTTTCTCGCGCAACCAGCGGATGTGCACATCCACTGTGCGCGGATCGCCGATAAACTCCGAGCCCCAGACTCGGGTCAGCAGGAGTTCACGGGTGAGAACTGCACCTTGATTTCTCATGAGCGTGGCAAGCAGTTCAAACTCACGGGGAGCTAATTGGAGTTCTTCGTCTCCCAGGAACACACGCCGGGATACAAGGTCTAGATGGATGTTGCCGGAGACCATCTCGGTTCCCGGTTGGGAGGAAATGCCTCGCCGTAACGCAGCACGCACCCGCGCCAGGAATTCACCCAACGAGAAAGGCTTGACAATGTAGTCGTCTGCGCCTGTCTCCAGACCGATGATCTTGTCGGTTTCCGTACCGCGCGCAGTCAGCAAAATAATGGGTACCTGACTCTCTTTGCGCAGCACTCGACAGACTGTGAGCCCATCCAGTTCCGGCAGCATCACATCGAGAATGACAAGATCGACGGGTAGCTCGCGCCCCAACCGCAAACCCGTTTCACCGTCCTCGGCGGTATGGACTTCGTACCCTTCGGTCCGTAAGTTTAAAGCCAACGTCTCGCGCACTGTGGCGTCATCTTCAACCAGCAGAATCATTGCCATGATCGCATTATAGATGAACCTCTTTAGATTTTCTTAACATGGGAAGCACAATCGTCATCACGCGGTCAACCTGTTCAGAAGTCATTGAAGCGGCTCAAGCGCACCGGTCTCCACATCGAAGTAATAAACCATCCTCTCCCCGTATGAGTTTGCCAATTTCTGGTCAATGGTTAAACCGCGACTCCATGCGATTAGAAGCGGGCTCTCGCTGAAGGGTTCCATCTGGAAAAGGTAACGTGCGTACTGAAACCAGTGGGGCGCTTTAACGATGATCAGTGTGCGCGCCGGATTTTCTGCGTTAAAGCGAACGGTGGACTGCCGATCGATTTGATAGAGACCATGCATACCGCCCACGCGCAGGGGCAGGTAGAAAAGTACATTCGTAAGCATCAGAAAGGACAGAACCCCAAGGCTCAGAATTTTTCTCCAGCGATGATCGCCCGCTTTGCCGGTCAACCAGCCTCCCAGCCAGCCGAACCCTGCTGCGCTCAAGATCACTAATCCCGGAATAGCCTCAAAATAGTAGCGTGGACCGAAAAGCCACGACCCGACCCAATATAAACCATAGCCAATAACAAGGCTGATGAAAACGGCTGTAAACAACCAGATCAACCGTTTCCGGTATAAACCGACCAATCCAAACGGAAGCAGAATCCAGGAGAGATAAGGCCATCCTAAAAGATCATGCAGGCCTGTGCGCAGGCTGAAGCGCGTGTTGTAGTACGCCAAGGACAGATTGTGCCCGCTTTCGGTCACCCCATGCCCGAGTCCGAAGCCGATCCGATCGTACGGCCACCACAACGTGTAGAGATTGGTCAGGGCATCGCCGGACAATGTCCACTGCCAGAGCAGAAGCAGCGTCCCGATCCCCAGTCCGATACACCCGACGGTGATCAGCGCTTTCCATACCTGTCGGGGTTGGCGAATGAGCAAGATGACCCCGTGGATCGTAAATGGAGTTGCAACCGCTGCTGCGGTTAGAGGCCGGGTCAGAAAAAGTAAACCAATCGTCCCCCCAGCAACACAAATGAGCAGCCACCGAGGAAGGTGTGAATCGGGATTTCTGTTCAAGAATAGATCGTTCCAGGCCAGCATAAATCCCAGTGTCAGCAGCAGGCTGTACATATGACTCATGTAGGTTCCCGAGAGCATCAGGAACATCGGCGAGCTTAAAAGTAGCAGTTCGGCCAACAAACTCAAACCAGGGTTCAATAACTTGCGAGCCAACCGATATGTAAACCATAGGACTACCGAGGAAAGAAGGGGGTTGATCCAACCGGCTGCATCCAGACGCGCACCCAGCGAAAGCGCCGCCGGCCAACCGGGCGGGTATTTCCCGAATCGTCGACCTTCAACATCAACCACAAACGGGATCAGGAAAGACTTCTCTTGGTCAGGGGAGGGACGGTAGAGGTCGCCCTGAGCCATGATCTCCGCTTGCCAAAGAAGCGCAAATTCGTCCTCAATATGCGGAACGCGCTCATACACTCGCTCAGCGATAAACCCCGTTACAAACAATCCCGCCACTGCGATCAGCAGCGCAAGCCTATCCGCGCGGCGCAATGGAATCTTCATGCTCTAATCTGGCTCAACGCCAACCTGATCCAACGCCGCCAATGCTTGCTCATGCAGTAAACCATTGGAAGCCAATACCCCGGTGTTCTTGTTGAGCAGTCTTCCAGCGGTGAAATCTAGTTTGTTTCCATAGAGATCGCTGATCATCCCGCCGGCCTCAACAACAATCAACGTC
>JASFLN010000293.1:0-3404 GCA_050118075.1 Anaerolineales bacterium | reverse complement strand
TCTACTCTATTCCAGTCGATCCCAAACAAGTCATGCTCGATCATGTCTTCGCTGAAATGGGTAACAACATCTTCCAGATTATGAGTTTTCTCAGGGAACATTCCGCCGTTTTCATCGAGGAGCTGTTCGGGCTCACGGATGAGGCTGCTGAAGGTGCGGATCTGCTGATAAATTCGAGCCTCTCAATTGCTGGGTATCACGTCGCTGAAAAGCGAAGGATTCCCGCTCTGGCGGCTTACCTGCAGCCGGTGACCCCCACTCGGCATTTCCACGGAATGAGCACCCCAGCGCCGCCTGCATGGCTGCCTCTTAAGGGGCTCTACAACTACGCTTCACAAAAGTTATCAAATCTGCTGTTCTTCATGCTGATGCTGCCCTTGACGAACCGCACTCGTGAGAAGGTGCTTGGGCTGCCGCCCATTAGAGCGAACTACTATTGGAGAATCGATACCGATCCGAGTTTCCATATCGTGTACGGCTACAGCCCGTTGGTGCTGCCCAAACCGCCGGATTGGGGAAATAACCTGTATGTCACCGGCTATTGGACCCTGGAAGATGATGCTGGATTCACGCCCGATGAAGATTTAGTGCGTTTCCTGCAAGCGGGACCGAAACCGATTTACATCGGCTTCGGGAGCATGGTCGATCATGAGAAGGATCAGGTTACGCATCTGATCCTAGAGGCGCTTGAGATATCGGGTATGCGTGCGGTTCTGCTTGGCGGCTGGAGCGATTTAGGCAGTCGGTTGCTGCCTGAATCAGTTATGTCCGTTGACTATGCTCCCCATGAGTGGTTGTTCCCTCAGGTGGCGGCAGTGGTCCATCATGGTGGAGCGGGGACCACGGCTGCCGGGCTGCGGGCCGGTGTGCCTGCGGTGATTGTGCCGTTCTTCGCGGATCAGTTTTTTTGGGGATGGAGAGTCGAGCAGTTAGGGGTTGGACCGCCTGTCATTCGTCGGGGGCAACTGACCGCTGAGAATCTGGCCGTGGCTGTGCGCGAAGCAGTCAACAATCAAGAGATGATCACAAATGCGGCGAGGTTGAGTGAAAAACTGCGTGCCGAAGATGGTGTTAATAACGCGGTGCAGGCGATCGAGTCGATCATGCAAGATCCACCCTATGTTCACACGCTATGATTCAAAGTGCATTGAAATGTTAGCTGAAAGGGCTGCTTGATGAAATCCGTCGCGGATGTTCTGGTTGTGGGTGGTGGCATCTTTGGGACCACCGGTGCGCTTGAGTTGCAGAGTCGTGGTTATGAAGTTCAGGTTGTCGATCCGGGTCCCCTGCCGCACCCTCAAGCCTCCTCGACCGATATCAGCAAGGTCGTGCGTATGGACTACGGCGCGGATGAGTTCTACATGCAGCAGATGGAACTTGCGTTGGGCGGCTGGCGTGAGTGGAATAGAGACTGGCAGGAACCACTTTTCCACGAGACCGGGTTCCTGGTGCTCACTCGATCCAGGATGAAAGTGGGCACCTACGAAGGCGATTCCTACGCCCTGCTTGAGAAGCGCGGACATAAAGTGGAACGTATAGGCGTTGTGGAAGTTGAGAAGCGCTTTTCTGCTTGGGCTCCTGACGTCTATGTGGATGGATATTTCAACCCTCAAGGGGGTTGGGCTGAATCCGGTCGAGTCGTAGCCAGGCTCCTCAAAGAGTGCCGGTTAAGGGGGGTCGATATTCAGGAGGGCGTGATTGCGCAGGACCTATTACGAGATGGCGACCAGGTGGTGGGGGTTTTGACCAATCGAGGTGAGCTGCAGGCTGGAGCAGTGGTCTTGGCGATGGGTGCATGGACAGCCGGTTTTCTACCCGAACTGCAAGGTCATATCTGGCCGGTCGCCCAACCGGTTTTTCACTTCAGAACGCGAGATGCGGTAGATTACCAGCCGCCGGGATTCCCAACCTGGACGGCGGATGTGGCCAGGACGGGATGGTATGGCTTTCCAGCGCTGGATGACGGCACACTCAAGATAGCCAATCACGGACCTGGCACCAGGGTTGCCCCATCCGTCGACATCGATGTAGCGCGAGATCGCGAGCCTCAATTCAGGGTTTTTTTGCGCCAATCTCTGCCCGGGCTTGCCGATGCACAAGTACTGAAGAGGCGTACCTGCTACTACGCTGACAGCTGGGATGGTGATTTCTACGTCACGCCGGTCCCAAACAGGGAAAGGCTCTTTGTCGCAAGCGGAGGCAGCGGGCACGCGTTCAAATTCGCCCCGCTGCTTGGAAAATGGATCGCCGACGTCTTCGAAGGCCGAATTTCGCCGGCTCTCGAGCGATTTTCGTGGCGTGAACCTGCCGAACGTGAAACAGAAGATGCCCGTAATTTGTAGTGGTAGGTTAAATTTCTACCTGGCCATTACCAATCTGGTCGCTCGGGTTTGCGCGCCGTGATGCGGGCGCTGTAAAGCGGCGGCATCCCCTCTCGCTGTTCGACGATTCCATCAGCAGGGACCTTGCTTGAAACTCGGATTTCCACAAACCCCGCTTGCTCAAGCAGCGTGAGATATTCGTCGAGTTCGATCGCTCCGACGACACAGGCTGCCCATTTGTCCATGTCCTCTTGCAGGGAGGGGGCAAATTGACCTTCGGTGACGATATCGCTGACCGAGAAGCGCCCGCCCGGTTTCAACACTCTGAACGCCTCACCGAAGACCGCTGATTTATCCGGCGAAAGGTTGATCACACAGTTGGAGAGAATCACGTCAACGCTTGTGTCCCGGATGGGTAATTTTTCAATCTGCCCCAACCGGAACTCGACATTTTCAAGATCCATCTTCTCTTTATTGGCATTGGCGCGGACAATCATGTCCTCCGTCATGTCGACACCGATGACGTGCCCGGTGGGGCCAACGCGCTGAGCGGCCAGGAAGCAATCAATGCCACCTCCGCTGCCCAGATCCAATACACGTTCACCCGGCTTCAAACCCGCGATGGTCACCGGGTCACCACAACCCAGTGATAATTCTTTCACCTCGTTTGACAATCCCTCGAGCGTTGAGGCTTCATACAGATGAACAGGATGCTCCCCTTCCTGCTGGTCATTGACCGGACCACAACATGATCGCGATTGGCGTGCGATGGATCCGTAGCGTGCCTGAACGGCGTTGTAGATGATCTCGTTATTTGTCGCCATTTGGAACTCCTTTATATTGATGCATATCGATATATTTCGCTAAAAAAATTATTGCTGTGGGCGGGATTGGTGTTCGGGTGCAAACCGTTCGATCAGCTTCCCGCAGCAAAAAGCGACACGGTCTTGATTGAGTGTGTAAAAGCGTTGGCGACCCTGTTGTCGGACACTCGCCAGCCCTAGATCGGCTAAAAGCTTCAAATGATGGCTAACCGTTGGTTGGTTCACGCGGCCCTCCAACTTGTCGACGACATCGTTCACG
>JASFLN010000292.1:0-3406 GCA_050118075.1 Anaerolineales bacterium | reverse complement strand
TGTGGTTGATACATGGAACCAACGCATCCAGGGCTTCTTGTCCATCGAAGATCAAGCAACATTCGCACCGGTTGCGGAGTGGGCAGTCGATGCTTGGTACGGTCAATCGCTGGAGAATAAGCCCTACCTCGATACGGGTCCAGCTGGAATAGTGTGTACTACCGATCCAGAAGCCTTCCGTGTCCTGTGTTTCCAGGATGAAGGCGAATTCGTAGGGGGTTGGGGAGGCATGTTCGGGAATAGCTCAAACCAGTTTGACATTTTATCGGGTGTAGCTATAGACAGTGAAGGATCCGTGTGGGTTGTTGACAGTGGAAATCAGCGCGTGATGCGATTTGAACCACCATTCCTGCAATCGCCATGATGGCTCAGCAGCGGTGATGCATTAGAATCAGCTTTCCAGAGGAAACTCAAGGAGTACGGATGAAGCTACACGAATATCAATCAAAACAAATGTTTGAGGACTTCGGTGTTCCGATACCAAAAGGTCGCGTGGCGATGACGGCACAGGAAGCCAAATCGATCAGTGAGGAACTCGGAGGCCGGGTGGTGATCAAATCACAAGTTCTCGTCGGTGGTCGCGGCAAAGCCGGCGGGATCCGACTGGTCGATTCCCCGGAAGAAGCTGAAGAAGTGGCGACTCAGCTATTGAGCATGACAATCAAGGATCTACCGGTCCGGCGGGTGCTTGTCGACGAAGCAGCTGACATTGAGACAGAGATCTATCTGGGCATTACCAACGACCGCAGCGAACGTTGTCCGGTGATGATCGCCTCTGCGGAGGGGGGCGTGGAAATCGAGGAGGTTGCACGGAAGACACCGGAAAAGATCGTTCGAGTTTGGATTGATCCGCTATTAGGATTACGTGAATATCAGGCTCGTTACCTTGCCGCAACTATTGAGATGCCGCGAGATTACTGGCGGGATTTTCTAAGCATTGCCCAGGGTCTTTATAACGCATTCACCGAAAGTGACGCGACGCTGGCAGAGATCAACCCGCTCGTCATTACCGGCGACGGTCGCTTGCTTGCGTTGGATGGCAAAGTTGTCCTGGATGACAACGCTTTGTTCAGGCACACCGAACTGGCAGAACTCCGGGATCTCGACGAGGAACAACCCGAGGAGCGTGATGCGCGCAAGTATGGGCTGTCGTATGTAAAGCTCGACGGCAATATTGGCTGCATGGTCAATGGTGCAGGACTTGCGATGGCGACCATGGATGTCATCCATCTATTTGGCGGCGGACCGGCTAATTTCCTCGATATCGGGGGCGGTGCGACGGCCGAGAAAGTAGCTGCCGCGATTAAGATTATCCTGCGTGATCCCAATGTTGAGGCGATGCTGTTTAACATCTTCGGCGGCATCACACGCGGTGACGAAGTTGCGCGTGGAATCCTAGCTGCGCTGGAGGCAACACCTACAGACATCCCTATGGTCATTCGGCTTGTAGGGACAAACGCAGAAGAAGGTCGGAAGCTGCTTGCCGACGCAGATCTTGAAACAGCTACTTCGCTCGCAGAGGCAGCACAACGGGCAATTGAGTTAGCGAAAGGGAACGCGTGAGATGAGCATACTCGTTGATAAAGAAACCCGTTTGCTTGTCCAGGGTATCACCGGGCGTGAAGGGCTTTTCCACACTTCGCGAATGGTAGATTACGGAACCAATGTCGTGGCGGGGGTGACCCCCAAAAAGGGTGGCGAATGGGTCTTAAACGGCAAGATCCCGGTGTTCGATACGGTAAGGACCGCAGTTGAAGCGACCGGTGCGAATGCGAGCGTGATCTTTGTGCCAGCCCGATTTTCGGCGGACGCAATTCTTGAAGCTGCAGATGCGGGAGTCTCATTGATCGTTGCGATCACCGAAGGAATTCCGGTCCGAGATATGATGAAAGTCCGCCGTTATCTCGATCAGAAGGGTGTCCGGCTTGTCGGCCCAAACTGCCCGGGTTTACTCAGCCCTGGAGAATCAAAAGTAGGCATCATCCCGGGGAACATCGCCCAGAAAGGCAACATCGGTGTTGTCTCTCGATCGGGTACATTAACCTATGAGGTTCTTCACGCGTTGAACGAGAACAGCATGGGCGTTTCTACTTGCGTGGGAATCGGTGGAGATCCGGTCAACGGCACTTCATTTGTGGACGCACTCGCGATGTTCGAGGCCGATCCGCATACCGAAAAAGTTATCTTGATTGGGGAGATCGGCGGTAGCGATGAAGAGCGCGCTGCGGCATTCATCAGCGATCGGATGACCAAACCAGTCGTGGCCTTTGTAGCAGGGCGAACGGCGCCTCCTGGCAAGCGTATGGGGCACGCCGGGGCGATTG
Organism: Anaerolineales bacterium; assembly: GCA_050118075.1. Lineage (GTDB taxonomy): Bacteria > Chloroflexota > Anaerolineae > Anaerolineales > E44-bin32 > E44-bin32. Next base: position 1,082 of record JASFLN010000292.1, on the reverse strand, counting down.
TGGAAGGTGGCGAAGGCACTGCCGAGGAGAAGATCAAAGCGTTTGAGGCGGCAGGCGTCAAGACGGCTGATCGTCCTGAAGAGATTCCAGACCTGTTGTAAGATACAGGTAACGATCGTGATGTTTTCCGCCCCGTCTGAGCCTGGGAATGATCAGGAGGATGCAAGCAGATGACAGAAGCCACACCGGAACCCAGTGCACTGAAAGACCTGACCGTACTGCAGCAAGAGTTGAAGAAAAAACCAGACGATTTTGAATCTCATACTCGTCTGGGTTGGGCGCTCTACAGCCTGGAGAAATATGATGAAGCTGCGGCGACTTTTAAGAGGGCATTTGATCGGTGGCCAAACGAAATCGAGGTCAATTACGGATTAGGCTTGACCTTGAAGATGCAGGGTCACAGAGATGAAGCATTAGAGAGTTTTAAACGGGCAGAGTCAGTGGAACCAAATTCCGTGCGCTCAAGCATGATGAACACTCTGGCTGCAGAGCAAAAGGAATATCTTCTTCAAAATACATAAGAAAGGGCAGCATGGTTTCCAAACGAGAGAGACTGGAAGCCGCCATTGCGCAGGAAGTCGCTGACCGTCCTCCTGTAGCGTTATGGCGGCATTTTCCTGTAGACGATCAGACTGCAGCCGGGCTGGCTCAGTCTGCAGCTTGGTTTCAGGAGCAATTTGATTTTGACTTTATCAAGGTCACGCCAGCTTCTTCATTTTGCCTCCTGGACTGGGGGGTGGAAGATGAGTGGACTGGACACAGTGAGGGCACCCGCAAATACACGAAACGTGTGATTGACGCCTCGTCTGATTGGCGCAAGCTCGCCGTGTTGGATCCGCACAAGGGAGCCTTGGGAGAGCAGCTTAAATCACTCAGCATACTGCGTGACCTGGTCGGGGACGAGGTTCCGATTATTCAGACCATCTTCAGCCCGCTGTCCCAGGCGAAAAATCTGGCGGGACAAGATCGTATGATGCAGCACTTGCATGAAGAACCAACCGATTTCGAAATTGGTTTGGAAACCATCACGAGGTCAACCATAGATTTCGTTGAAGCCGTATTCAATGCAGGTGTGGACGGTA
>JASFLN010000291.1:0-3448 GCA_050118075.1 Anaerolineales bacterium | reverse complement strand
TGCAGATCAGTGTTGCTGCAGTAGCGTACCCATTGCCCCAATCCTCCGGTCGGAAAATTCGGCAGCCCACTTCATAGGATGGACGTTCCATATGAGGGCTTACACGCCAAAAGGAAATAAAACCAAGCAAGCTATCCTCGAGGTCGGTGATGCAGAAGACACCTTTCTTCTCACCTTCCAGATCCCAAAACCCAGATTCTTCAAATTTTTTACGATACTCATTCTCGGAGAACAACCGATATCCCATCAATCCCCGATCACGCACATCGTGGATGTGTTTAAAGATTTCTTCTAAATCGCCTGCGCGCATTGTCCTGAGGACAACCTTATCGCCAACGAGCATAGCGTCTTCCTCCATATAAAATAGAAACCCGACCCATAAGGGTCGGGCTGCAGTGGCTGCATTAAAAGAATCCCGGTCCAATGTGATCAAGAGTATGTAACTATCATACAATCAAAATCAGCAGAAAAAAAGCCACTGTCAAGAAGTCTGTCCGTCTTACGAGGACCCGTACGTTTGAGCATTTTCTGTCTTGATTGGAAATGCTGGAAGTATTAAAAGACCGCTCAGCAACAACGCTGAACTGATTAGATAACTCGTTGTTAAGCCGATCCAATCACTCATCGCTCCAAACACGACCAGAATCAGTGACCGGATCAGGAACGAGAGTGCCATATAAACCCCATTGGCCAGCGCTCTGTTCTCAGGGTAACACTCCTGTACGATGGCCATAATCACCGGTGTCATCGAGAGCGAGGCGAACCCTAAGAAGGGAAGCACGACACGCTGCCACCACCCTGTCAGTATGAGAAAGATCACGATCAAACCCGCAGTGGCGACCATCGAAATCGCCAGCACTCGCCTTCGTCCTAACCGGTCACTGAAGGATCCCCCTACCAATGCACCGATCACTCCTGCTGCTTCAAGGATCGACAGAGAAGCCCCCGCCCAGAAAAGACTGGAGCCTTGCTGCTCAAGGAACAACGGAAGGTAGGTGGTCAGTGCCACACTTGAAAACGATCGAACGACCTGTAACCCCGCCAGAGCAAAGAGGAAGGGACGCATCTTGAGAATTGCTTCACGCCAAGGAAGCGCCTCCTGATCTACAGACGGCCGACCCGGCACACTTCGCAATTGGAGAAGGAGCACAAACGAAGCCGCCCAACCACCGACCATAAGCCAGGCTACACCACGGATTGAAAACCAGCCTATTGCTGAAACGATCAGAATCGGACCAATTGTGCGCCCCAATTCACCACCCACCATCCAGTAGCTCATCCCGCGACCGAGCCGATTTCCAGATACCCTGCCGGCCATCACCGGACCGATTGCATGGATCGATGCGGAACTGAGACCTGCCAGCAGAAGCAATGCAGCTGCCCACAGAAAACCCGGCGAGATACCCAGCAGACTCATCAACGTCGCGCTGACACCGGGTGCCAATATGACCAAATAGCGCAGACTCAGACTATCCGCGAGATGGCCGATGACGGGTTGTGCAAGCGAGGGAAGCTGTAGAAACGCCGAGAGCAAGCCCGCCTGAGCGTTGGATAAAACAAAGCGCTCGATCAAGACCGGAAGCAGCGGGGGTAGGAACGCGGTGTAAGTATCATGAACCGCATGTCCGGCAGAGATCGTGACGACCTGACCGGTCTCAAATAAGGCTTCAGATTCCTCCCCCTTCGGTTTGGAGTCAGCTAGTTCTGCGATGTCACTTTCACGGTCGGTAATCAAAGCTTTTCTCCGTAGTTGAATTTCCCGAGGCTATTCGAGTCCTTGAGCGATAAGCAGAATATCTTCCGATGTCACCACCTCAAGATAAACACTTCCCCACTCAACCATCTGGGAGTATGCATCCCAAATCCGCTGTTGAGCGTCTTCAGACCTCTCGCTGGATGCATCGGGGGCGTTCAGGTCAAAGGGCGGACTTTTCGCTGCGGAGCGGGTTTCATCCTGATAATAAATCAACGTCCAGGGAGCCGGTCCGGAACGGTAGAAGCTGTATTCATTAATTGGCACAAGGATAAAGGGCAGTCGTTCCGCGTCCCAGGCTTCTGCCTGCTGCTGAAGCCGATCACGTGGAGAGAAACTTGACTGGAACTCACTCTCCTGCATCCCCCACCAGGGTTGCGCACCTTCAACTCCGTCCACTTGCCAGCGATTGATGGTTATATCTGCAGGGCGCAGGAGCATGGTGTTCAAACGTTTGAAAGGCTGCTGAGGGTCGTATTCACTCGGAAACACAACCACACGTGCACCCATCTCTGCCAGCATGGGCAGTGCAAAGCCGCTGCGATGGGACTTGGGTGCGTCGATCGCTAATGGCGGGGTGCCAAATAGGTCTTTCAAGTAATTGAAGCCACCAGGTTGCTCCGCAATCAAGCCCCCGGTCTCAAGATCTAAGCGTTCAGTCTCATAACGAGTGATCATTCTCCCGGTTTGATCTACGGGCAAACCCGAGATCGGTCCTAGAAACCCAGGTGTTTGTGGGTGTGGAGGTTTTGAATGGTAGCTGATCGTCATATCTGTCTCGCGCAGCCGATCGATCACCTCCCCATGGGCTTCAGCGTATATATGCGTCATTGGTCCGGTGAGATAGAACTCGGCGTGCAAACCATTGGCTTCAAATAGGTCGATTAGCGCCAGCACAGTCTCCGCGCTCTGGTCATGGTGGACGAAATCGCTGACATACACGGCAAAGGTCACATAGCCGATGGGATCGATTTCTTCGGTTGGTGTAGGCGCAGGTGTCTCAGTGGGAAGGTCCTCAACTTCAACTGCACAATCCACGGCGCAAGATTCTTCACTCTCGCCTTCTGAACAAATACCATCCCCACACACCGCCTCCGATACCACATCACCGCTGCAGGCAGCGAGCACAGTTGAGATCAGCACCAGCGTTGAGACGAAAAATAGCATCTTCTTCATCATGAATACCCTTCTGGTTTGGACTAAATACAGAAAGTCGGTTCTGAAAAGTCAGGCACCCACTCATTCTACAACGTGGGTGCCAAAGGATAAACAGGACTCCGGTGGGGGCATGAAAGGCCGATTTCTACTCGGCCAGTGAGCCTACCTCCGCCTCGACCGCGTCGAGAATTTCGCACGACTTCACGAGCGCTTTCATCCGGGTGTGATCTGGATACAGTGGTCGGTCCTCATCCAGATGATTGATGTGGGTACGGATGACACCGTGAGCAGCGCGGGTCCCCGCACCGGGCTCAAATTCCCGGAAATCAAGGCCTTGTGCAGCAGCCATAAACTCGATCCCAAGTACACCATAGGCGTTGTCAATAATCTGGCCGTTCTTAATCGCTGTGTTCATTCCCATTGATACGAAATCTTCCTGGTCGGCCGCTGCCGGTATGGACTGAATACTGGCCGGCATCGAAAGGATGCGTTGTTCGACGATCAGCATATCCGCAGTGTATTGGCTTAGCATCATGC
>JASFLN010000290.1:0-3454 GCA_050118075.1 Anaerolineales bacterium | reverse complement strand
CTTATCAGCGGAAGGCTTGGAGAGCACGAACTGGGCTTCTTCCCATTCAGCGAACAGGAACAGGTCGCGCTGCAGGGCATCCACGCGCTAGCCGACCCTGGTCTGCGCGATTTCCGTATTGATCTTTACGACCCGGACACAGGTGCCCCGATCTATGCATTCAATCAAGCCATTTTGTTGGAAAGTGGTGGTTATGGATCGACGGTGTTAAATGGTGTTCCCCCGGAGACGATCGATCCGGCTGTCACGCAGCCGGAAGAGGAGTTAATTGCTGAGCTTTTATCAGCAAAGTCTCCTGTAAGGCATTGGGAAGGACCTTTTGAATACCCGTCCCGCTACTACACCGATGAACTTATCGCGTTTTTTGGGACCAGGCGCAGTTACAACAACGGTGCGTTGGAGTACTACCACACGGGAGTCGATTTTTATGGAAGCGGTGTCCCCATTTACGCTCCCGCACCTGGCTATGTCGTGTTTGCCGGACCACTCACAGTGCGGGGCAATGTGACCTACATCGACCATGGATGGGGAGTGTACTCAGGATATCTGCATCAGAGTGAGATTTTCGTTGAAGTGGGTGATTTCGTAGAAACGGGCGAGGTGATTGGGCAGGTTGGAGGCACCGGTCGGGTGACCGGACCTCATTTGCATTGGGAGATCTGGGTGGGAGACGTGCCTGTTAATCCGATGACCTGGCTTGAGAGAAGCTTTCCCTGATGATCTCTGACCAATCTCAGTGCGGCAGCAAGCTTATTCTTCGTCGCCTTCTTCTGCGTATTTCCCGGACTGGTAATCATCAAGAATAGCTTCCGCCTCGGCCAGCTGATCATCGCGCACCAGGATTTCTACGCGTGCCAGGCGTCCGACTCCGAGTCCATAAGCCGTCGCGGCAGCTTCATATGAGAGCATCGTCTCGACACCTTGAGCTTCCAGCATACCCTTTATGATGTCAGCTTCGAGCTTTCCAGAAGCAGTCGCCGCAATACTAAATTTCGTATCCATTTCATCAACCTCAATAGCATGTAGTATAATGGCGAAGTATTTCCCCGGTAAGGTTATACACACATTTTATGACAGTTGCTACCACACTTTCTACTGACACGTATTGGTCCAACTTTGAAGTTGCAGATCAAGACATTGACTTTATTATCAATTTTCTCCTCGAGCGGGAGATCCCTCTTGCTAGTTCAGAGATGAGCTTCGCACTTGTCGAACGACATCTTGAGCGTCTCAAAAAAGAAGCCGAGAAATCGAAAGCTCCAACACACGATATCTACCTCCCCAAAGAAACCTATAAAATCGGACAGAAGCTTACTTTTCAGGCATTGAACAATTCTATTGGTGAGGTTGTTGGTTTACGCGAGGGTGAAAACCCCGAGATCGGGGAATTTGATGTAATCGAAGTTGCATTCAAGGGCAACGGTCAGAAACGAGAGTTTGCGGCTCGATTAGAGGATCATCCCCTCAATAACCCCCCTGAGAGAGAGGAAGAAGAGCAAGCTCTTCAAACCCCAGAGTCGGTGATGGACCACTACGGAGAGATCATCGAAGAACGTTTAGAAGAGCGGCTTGAGAAGTCGGATGATATTGTACGCATCGCCTGGAAGTGGTTCCCAAGGGCGCTGGTTGCAGACATCACCGAGGGTCATCTCAACCTTGCCGAGGCGGTACTGGACGTCGCCAGTGGCGGGCCACTGCCGACCGCTGACATGCTTGCTCATGTCGATCTGCCCTCCAATCTATCCCCTCAGTTGGCCGAATTTTCGTTGAATTATGCCCTGCAGGAAGACCAGCGGTTCGATGAAGTGGGCCCTGCAGGTGAGATCCTTTGGTTCCTGCGCAGATTGGAACCACCCGAAGTGCAATTCACTCCACCACGCTTGGAATATGAAGGTGATACAGTTGATCGCCGTCGCTTTACGCCGGAATTGCTTGACCTCGAACGTCGTCTTGATGATGAGTTGAGTGATGTAGAGCTCATCGAACCGGCTGGCGATGAGGTCACAATCTCACTTATCTTCCCTCATTGGCGTGTGGGTGCATTACCGCTCTCTGCACGTTTGAGACCATTGTTTCCTACGGCGTACGAGGCGCCCCGCATACGCTTCATGCTGGTCGATGGGCACAGTGGTGATACCTTCCCGGGTTGGGTCGTGCGTGAAGAAGGCTATGTCTTCGGACTCGAGGAATGGTATCGCCAGTACGATGTGCCAGTGGGGGGATTAGTCCGTGTAAGAAAAAGCGAAGAGGCGGGACAAGTGATTGTTGACACTCTCGACCGGCGTATGCGCAACGATTGGATCCGGACGGTGAGTGTAAGCGAGGGCAACCAGGTTGGATTCACGATGCTCAAACAACCGGTCGGTACGGCCTATGATGACCTGATGGTGATTGGACTGGTAGACAAGCAGGTCATCGATGAGGTCTGGATGAAGCAGGAGAAGAACAAAACTCCACTTGACCGTACGGTTGCCAATCTCTTCCGGGACCTCGCCAAGCTCACCCCTCAGGGCGCAGTTCATGCGCAAACGCTTTACGCAGCGGTCAATGTGGTCAACCGCCAACCTCCTGCTGCGGTCTTTGAGGAATTGGTGACCAGACCCTATTATCAGCATGTTGGTGATCTTTACTGGCGATTTGAACCCTCAGCCTGGAGCGGATCATGAGCGCGGCTTCTGATTCGAAACTAAGCAAACTCGTACGCACGACGGAAAATACCAAATTCCATATTGATTACAGCTGGTGGGACAAATCTGGCCGGGATCTCGATGTGTATCTGCGCAGCCATCTGTGTGAGGAGCATCAGGAAGCGTTTGCCGAAATTGACGCCGAGGCAATGGTCGACACCGTTCATCCGGAGACCGCTGAGGTCACAAGAGTGATGGGTATCCAGCATACTCTGATCACGCATTGTGCACTTCAAGATGATTACCTGACACCGCAAACTACTTTGGTGAACGCCGTCTTCCGTGTATTTCTTTCGAACGGGAACCTGCCGCTTACGCCGGTCGAGTTGGGAGAGAAGCTTAACCGGCCACCACGGATGATCCTGCGAACTTTGTCCGGTGCGCGAGTCTATAAAGGTATCCGTCCTTATCTGGAATAGTTATTAACCGCTCTCTAAGGGGCGGTTTTTCGTAGTTTTCCTCTTAGAACGATCATCATTTGTTTGTACTGGTAAAAAGTGGATGTTCGGCGGTTGCTCATCGCGGCCAGCAGGATCTACAATCGACATGTATGCTGGCGAAATTACACGCAACCGTGAGCTTGGCATAGGATTGACCCTCATTAAACCAGACACGGAGGAATTCGATGGCAGATCTCAGCACGACGTACATGGGCTTCAACCTCAAGCACCCTGTTGTACCCTCAGCTTCACCCATCTCAAGGACATTAGACGGATTGAAAGAGCTCGAAGATGCGGGCGCTCCAGCAGTTGTGATGTATTCGCTCT
>JASFLN010000289.1:0-3455 GCA_050118075.1 Anaerolineales bacterium | reverse complement strand
GGCATCGATCTCAGCGGCCGTGAGCTGTCTCTGCTGGATGCGTTGCCCCATGCGCTGACAGACCTGGCGACCAGCCCAGAATACGCAGCCGAGCTGCTGGTCTGGCTGTCTGAAGAGGTTGACCGCAGGGTCATGGCCGCGTTCGACCGGCCGCATCTGGTGCTTTTCATCGACAATCTCACCGATTTGCTGCATACGCTGGGCCTGGAGAGCGCCCAGACGATTGAGCGTATTCTCAACCGCGGGGTGGAGGCTGGCGTTCACGTGGTGGTAACGCGACCGTCGCTGCGCGATCCGCAGGTAGAAAGGCTCTTCCGCGGCCAACCTGTTGTGCGGGCATTCGCGCCTGTAAACAGCGGTGCCGGGGAACATCCGGCCGGCTTGTTCCGTTTTGAAACCCCTCGTTTTAACCGTGTGGTTGAGGTCGCCTGGCTGAGTTTGCGTGATCTGGATGCTGCCGTGCGTCTAGCATGTGCGGGATGGAGGACACATGGCTGAGTATAGCTTTTTTGCCGAGTTATTGAGCGGCTTTACCCCGTTGAGCGCTTTCGTGACAGGTCTTTTGCTTGGGGCTGTGATCTTCCTGATTTCGAAGCTGACAAGTACAGTGGGACGTTTGAATATGAGTCGGGCTCAAAGCTTGCATATTGATTTGCACAGTGTTCACGCGGATCACAATGAGCGAAAAGCCAGGAATATCCCGGAAGTGGAATCTGAATGGGCAGATGAAAGTGCGCGTAGCAGTTTGTTTGTACGGCAGTGGCGAATGGATGAGGGGGTTGTAGATGAAAGCCTGGGGATTGGCTGAGTTGGTGTGGGTTTCGAAACTTGGAGAGGGGGACTGGCCGTTGGAATTTACCTGGCGAGGCCGCAGACGAAAGGTGCGTCGCATTGTGTCTTACCAAGAAAAGCAGGTGATTTCCGAAGCCAAGATCGGGAACAGTTTACGTCGATTTCGTTTGAAAACTGATGATGGTTTGCATTGTGTGCTCGCTCATGAACGGCGAAGGGACCGATGGACGTTGGAGCAAATGTTTACATCGAGGGGAGGTGCACGATGAAAATTGGCATGCTGTGGTTCGATGAGGATTGTGAGCTGGATGTCGCCCAAAAGATAGCACGCGCCTCTGATTATTATTGGCAAAAGTATGGTCGGAAGCCAAACTTGTGTTTTGTCCACCCTGAATCAATGGATGAGAGTGATTTACCTTCTGATGTGGCTGTGGAAGTTAAATCCAGCCAGACTCTGCTCCAAAACCATTTCTGGATTGGGGTTGAGGAAGAAGCTGAACAGCTCGATTGATTTGCATACTTACCCGATAGATAAAAGGTGATTGGAATGCGTTGGAGACCGCATAGCGCGGTCTCTTTTCTAATCGTCTGTGGCGATGGTGGCGATAAGTGTGTCCAGGCCTACTTCAAGATCCATCGAGCTTCTTTTTGATCCCAGGTCGATGTCCAGCAGCCTGGAATAAATTTGCTTGAGTTCGGTGTCTGTAAAGGCGCGCGCTTGGGATTCGATCTTACGCAGGACAAAAGCAGGGAGTTTGAGACTGTCAGAAATTGGCAAGCCCTCGTCGAGTGCCTCACGGGCGATCAAAAGCAATCGAAACTGTCGAACAACCATCGCGAAGGCATAGCCTGGATCCTCATCTTCGAGTAACCGCGAAAGAAGACGCTGGGCTTGCTGCCCTTTTCTTTCGCCGATCGCGTCGACCATGGCGAAGATGTTGGTTTGAGACTGGAACGGCGTGAGGATTTGGACATCTTCAGCTGTGATTTCACGATCTAAATCCACGTACGAGATGAGTTTGCGCAACTCCTGATCTGCCTGGAATGGATCTTCGATGACCCACTCAGTGAGCAACTTAGCAGCATCTAAGCTGATCTCGCCCCCCAGTTCTGAACAACGTGCCTGTATCCACTGAACAAACCCGGCGCCTTGTGGAATAGTGCACTCACGCACATAGCTGAACCCGGGATGGTCAGAGATCCACTTGGCGATGGGGTGGGCTTTTGGCTTGCGGTTAGATCGCGTAGCTTCATGCGTTTCAAGTAAGATGAGCGCCGTGCTGGGAGGCAGGGTTTCTAAGATACCATAAAAGTGTTCTAGCCATTCGCCGTCTTTCGGAAGTTTTTCAACCTCATCCAGGACGATGATCCTTCGAGGGGTAAGGAAAGGGATCGAGAGACAGCTCTCCTCAAACTCTGCCAGATTGAGTCCTGAGCCGGTAAACTCCTGGACGTTCATCGCTGCGTTTGCTCCAGGACCTAATTTTCCTTGTAGCGATTGGACAAACTCCTCCATTGCGAGGCGGTCATCACCAAAAAGGTGGTAGATCGTTGGAGGCTGTTTAGGCATTTCAATCCTGGGTGAGAACTCGATGGAGGGCGGTGGCTCCGTCCTGAACACGTTCGATATCTTTGATACGCAGGTTTTCAGGATCACCCTGAGTAGTGATGTGTCGCTGAGCTGCGCGCCCGAGCGGTTGGGCGACGATCAGCGCCAGGGTTGTCAATGTGATCGCTAGCGGCAAGCGTTCCCATCGTGAAGACCAGCCTTCGTCCTCACTACCGGCCAAGGAAAGGAAGGAGGCGGTGCCACCCAATAGACCGGCGGTTACGAAATTAGTTCCGCAATTCGGATGCACGGCGAGCTGATGTTCGCCGTTTTGCAGACGGGTGAGTGCTTCTTCAACAGTTTCGACTACCGCTGAGGTGGGCACGTCGCCGTAAAGCCAGAACCCATGAGCGTCCGAGCGTCCAACGAACGATCTATGCGGATACTTCTGGCTAAGCAGATGGATCGTGGCGTGTTCCAGCCCATGGTTTCGACGGATCCTGGAAATCCGCGGTTGTTGCAGAAATCGTTTCAGAAAATTTTTCATAAGATCTCAACCGGGCATATTTGAGGCGATTATACTCGAGTGTATACACCAGCGGTTTATCAGGAACCGCTGAGGTAAATCAAGCTCGTTGAGCCATGTTGGTCATTGCATCCTGATGGGTGTTTTCTTTTCCTGGTGGCAGAGCTTTGAAAAGAGCATCGATATCTGTGCGGAGCACATCCGGATCTGTGCAAGTTAGCAGTGAGCGCAGCTTTTCACCAGAGATGTCATAGCAGCCCAGATAGGCTTTGAGATGTTTTCTAAACCGCAGCATGCCTTGATGTTCACCATGGTAGGCAAGCATCTTGTCGAAGTGTTCAAATACAATGTTTCTAACCTCATTGGGAAGGATATTTGTGCGTTTATGGCGAGAAAAGATCCAGGGATTTCCGATGGCGCCACGTCCGATCATGATGCCATCACAAGCGGTATGCTTCAAGAAGCGCTTGATATCGTCTAAAGATCGCACATCTCCGTTGCCAATGACGGGGACAACTGTATGCGCTTTGATCTCCGCGATGGCGTCCCAATTTGCGTTTCCCTTATAACCCTGAGAGCGAGTCCTGC
>JASFLN010000288.1:0-3469 GCA_050118075.1 Anaerolineales bacterium | reverse complement strand
GCATGAAATCATAAAGCGTTTTTCCCAGCGTGCACTTCGATTCGCGCTGATCATCCTCGTGTTTTTCATCGGTTGGACCGCTGCCAGCGCCGAGTCAGGTTGGCAGCGAGTCGCAGATGGGGTCGAGTATCGACCGTTCACATTATCCGGACCGGTTAGGGCTTTCGTCGCACGCATGGCGCTCGACCAGGAAGACGTCATCCTTGAAGCCGGCCTGGCAAATGGGACCGTGCGTGAGGGTCATGAGACGGTCAGCGGGATCGCAGCGCGGTATGAGCAAACCCTTAACGCCTGGGGGGGCTACTGGGGCAATCGCAACGACGTCATCGTCGCGATCAACGGTTCGTATTTCGATTTGGAAAGCGGTATCGCTGATGACGGCTTGATCCAATCGGGTTGGTATGCACACCTGTATAACGACCTTGGAGGCTCAACTGGTCTGGCCTGGAAACGAGACCGGTCGATGTTCGTCGGATCCTGTGCCTATCACAATGACAGGGTCATGAACTTCACCAACCTCACTACCGGCAGAAAGCATCCAATAGATAAAATCAACAACGAGGTGCGTGAAGACCAGATCATGCTGCTTACCCCCCAGTTCGGACCCAGAAGTTTCGGGGAAGGTCACACCGAAGTGCTGATTCAAATGACCGAGCCAGCCGGGCTGCTGCCTGGAAGCGAGTCAGCAGTGGGCATCGTCCGGGAGGTACACGATGGCACCGGGCCCTTCTTGATACCTTTTGACCACATTGTGCTCTCTGCGCGCAATGCAAGCCGGGGTATCCTGCGCTCCCAACTGCACACGGGTGATGTCATCGCCATTGAGCTCGGCATCAACCATCTGGATGAGAATTGTAATTACCCGGCATCGGAATCCTGGGACGATACGTATACCAGCGTGGCAGGAAATTGGGTTTTCCTGCGTGAGGGTGATATCCAGGAGATTGACGAACGCGGGGCAGACCTCCGGAACCCACGCAGCGCCCTTTGTTACAACGATAGCTATCTCTACTTCATTGTCGTCGACGGTCGCGATGATGCCTACAGCGTCGGCATGACCATACCCGAGTTAGCCTCCTTTTGTGATGAGCGCTTGGATGCTGATTGGGGGGTGAATATGGATGGCGGCGGTTCATCCACATTGTGGATCGACGGCAAGGTGATGAATAACCCTTCGGATGGACACGAGCGGGGTGTGGCTAACGCTTTGATGATGGTGCGCGTCGAGCCCAAAGAAACCTCCGATCAGTTTGCTACCGGGGAACTTGTGCAGTCGCGCTATCCAACCAACGTTCTTCTAGGCCCGGGGCTGAACTACCCGGCCTTCGCATCCGTTGACACCGCCGCGCAGGGCACGATCATGTTCCACGTGAACCAACTGAACGGCATTTACGCGACCGGCACCTACTGGTGGCAAATCGATTTCGGCGGACTGACCGGCTGGGTTGACGAGATCTCATTGGTTAACGCTGAATCGCCTTAAAACCTGCTGCTCCTTTCTAAAACCCCACCTCCTTCCGCTTTCCAGTTTGACAGGTCCGATACGAGGCTCTAAGATTAAATAAATCGCGGGTCACAGGGGGTGACCATGACCCAGAAAAGACATCCTGTTTATCCGGCACAGCAGTTGCTTTGTGCCGGTTTGCTTTTACTCTGCTCTGGAATCCAATCGACCTCTTTGCCTGGTCAAGACACGGCTACCCAAACCCCTCTGCCCTCTCCAACTGCCGACTTAGATCCCCCTCCAACGGCTGCTCAGGCTGCGACTTCAACCGCCGAACAGCCTCCAACGTCCACCCCAAGCGTGACGCCGACTCTGGACTACACAGCATCATTCACCGCTCCGGCATCAACCACCAGTTTTTCAGATTCCCCAACACCCATCCCTGCAACGCAAACACCGACTGCTGACAGCACGCATGGTACGCTGCCAACGCCTTCCAGCACCGTAGCTATCTCGCCATCTCCTGCCATTACGCCAGCGAACACCCCCTCAAGCACACCCTCCCCTTCACCGTTTCCGTCACCATCTCCTTTCCCGAGTTCAACCCCTGCTGAAACTTCTACTCAAAAACCGCCCTCGTTCGCTCCTCTTTCAGTCATGATCAGCGAGGTTGCCTGGGCTGGCACCCTAGCCTCTGCGTATGACGAATGGATTGAACTTCACAATCCCGGCGATCAGCCAATTGATCTTGAAGGCTGGCAGCTTACAGACAGCGACAATATCGTGATCGAATTAGAGGGCACAATCTCTCCATATGGTTTCTTCCTTTTAGAACGCTCTGATGAGGACACGATTGCGAATCTAGATGCCGATAAAATCTACACCGGCAGCTTGAAAAACAGTGGGGAGTGTCTTTATCTGCGCGACCCTTCTGGGTCGCTGATCGACTCAGCCAATCACAGCGGTGGTGTCTGGCCGGGCGGCGAATCCGGCGCTCGTCTTTCCATGGAGCGTATCGGGGGTGACGACCGCCCAGGGAACTGGAGCTCTTTTCCGGGCAGCGGTGGTAACGGCGTAGACGCCTCAGGTCAATCCATCCGCGGCACACCGCGCCAACCTAACGCCGTCTGGTTCGCAATCGATCCTAGCCCTACAGCCTCTGCAACTCCATCCCCTACCGAAGCAAGGCCTCTCGAAACCCCTTACCCTGTTCGATCTATTTTCATCAATGAGGTTGCCTGGGCCGGGACCGTTGCTTCATCCAGCGATGAGTGGATTGAACTGTTCAATGTCACAGACGCAGCGATCGACCTTCATGGTTGGACGCTGAGCGACGGACAGGATATCAACGTCTCGCTCTCTGGTCTAATCTCCCCCGGATCTTTTTTCCTGCTCGAGCGCACCGACGACCGTGCCGTCACCGACATTCAAGCCGATCAGGTTTATTCTGGGTCACTCAGAAACAGCGGAGAGCGGTTGACTTTGCGTGACCCTTCTGGGACAACGATCGACACCGCAAACGCCTCCTCCGCCTGGCCTGCAGGTGACGCGAAAAAACACATGAGCATGGAGCGGCGTGGAGGTCACGACACCTTTGGAAACTGGGGGACTTTTACAGGATATTTTGGCACCGGCCATGACGCGAACGGAAACCCCATTCTGGGCACACCGCGCAGCACCAACTCATTGCATTTTCCAACCCCACAACCCACCTGGATCCCCGGAAAAATCGTGATTAACGAAGCTCTGATCCGACCGCACTATGATTGGCAAGGAACTGGCGGGGTGAACACCGATGACGAATTCATCGAGCTTTACAACATCGGTCCCTCTGCGGTTAATTTGCGTGGCTGGATGTTGGACGATCTCCCAGGTGCGGGATCATCCCCTTTCGAGCTCCCTGCCAAAACCATCAAGCCTGAAGAGTTCGTCGTGTTCTTCCGTTCAAGAACACACATTGCACTGAACGACACTGGGGACACCGTCCAGCTGCTGGATCCAGACGGAAACCTGGTTGATTCGATG
>JASFLN010000287.1:0-3473 GCA_050118075.1 Anaerolineales bacterium | reverse complement strand
GGTCGGTGTCGGCCGGGGGGTGAATGTGATCTGAACTTCGATCACTGGTGGATTGGGTTCTTCGAAGGATACCCCCTCGGGAACATCCTTCACCTGAGGATCGAGTTGATATACACCGATGGTAAACCCTTGAGCGTCGACGACAACACGCACTTGCTCGGGCTCAAGCTGGTCAAGAATCACGACTGGACCGGTCACGATGAGTGAGACTTCCTCTGGTGAGGGGTAGGCGTACAAGCCAAAGCCTAAGTTGTCGACTTCGACCGGTCGGGCCAGAACTACAGATGTTTCTACCGTCTCGATTTCAACCGTGATATCCACGCTTTGAACACCGACCAGCGCAAATTGATCGGGCAAGTCAAGTGAGACGGTGCGCGTGGTGTTCTCGGTGAGATCGGCAATATTGAGTGGTTCCGTTTGTAGGAAACCAGGCAGTGATTCGAGTGCCAGCGGATCCTCAGAGAAGACTGCAACTTCAGTAGGTTCGACACTGATACGTGTCAGGCGGTAGTAGCCGCTATTCTCAAGCTCTTCTCGTCCCTCAACGATCGGGACAACCACCAGCCGTCGTATGTTTTCACGTTTCGTGATCTGAAGTTGGACGCGTATGGTGTCCTGTTGCATCTCGACTCCCTCAACCGGATCCCCCTCCGCGTTTACGGGAAACAATGGGAACTGCTGGTCGATTGACCGCTGACGATTGTTGAGATCAATCCTTACTTGTGCGGACTCAACCTCGTCAACAGCACTGCGGGGCCCTTCAAGGGTGATCTCATCAAGCTCAAGATCCGGTTCATCTGCTGCATAATCCGCGCCCGGTTCTCCGGTCAGGATCACGCGCACATCAACCTGTTTTGTTGCAAGGGGTTCGAGGGTTACTGAAACCGAGGCAGGAGAGATCTCTGTGATTTGGGTTGCCCGTCGATCTACGATTCCTTCGAGCTCGACGCGATGCACACCAGCTTCGAGATCGGATAAATCCACATAAACCTGGAGATCTTCCAGCGATAGATTGTTCCAGGTGGATGACGGCGCGCGAACGGTTACTTCGGCTTCTTCGGGTATATCACCGGCAATTGTCAGGCCGGATTGCATACCACGATACTCGATCGGAGCCTGCTCAGGGAAGATCTGTTCTTGAAGTGGATCCTCCGCGCTGACCGCCGCTACCCAGGCGGTTATTGAAAGGATAAATGCGAGGAAAAGTGTTCCCAGGTTTTCACGTAACCAACTGATCATGGGTCAATGCCTCAATCCCCGATGATGCCTGAGAAGATACGGTTCTGGCGTAAAAGAAACCGTTCCAACCATGCGGGTAAACGACTGCTTGATCGGGGTCTGAAGAATGCCGTCAAGATGTTGCGCAGGCGAGCCTGATCCAGGCGGCGGATAATTCTTCCATTGTGTGTCACCGAGATGCCACCCGTCTCTTCGGAAACAACGACGGAAACTGCATCGCTAACCTCGCTGATGCCTAATGCAGCGCGGTGTCTCAAACCCATCTGCCGTTCAGGAGTGCGCGAAAGTGTGCCGCTGGAGGAGAGTGGCATAACGCAGGAAGCAGCGGCAATGCGACCCTCATGTATGATCACAGCCCCATCGTGAAGTGGAGTATTGATATGGAAAATCTGGAGCAGGAGTTCGGGTGTGAGTTCAGCGTCTAATCGCACGCCGGTATCTTTATATTCTTCGAGTGGTAAATCGCGCTCTATGACGATCAGGGCGCCGTAGCGACGGTCCGATAAGCGTTGAGAAGTGGTGCAGATGGTGTCGATGAGATGCTCCACCTGGTCTGGTGTGGCGGTCACGCTGAACATGCTGCTTGTACGGCCCAACCGTTCAAGTGCCCGTCTGATTTCCGGTGCAAAAATCACCGGTATGGCGATCAGCAGGGCGGGTAGAGCGTTGTTGAGCAGCCAGGTGAAAGCCGGTAGGTTGAGCAGGCTCGTGAGGAGCGCGATGGTGATGATCAATACGATCATGCCGCGCAGCAGAACGACCGCTTGTGTACCTCTCAGCAACCGGAGCAGGAAGAAGACCACCAACGTGACAAGCGCGACATCGACTGCGCTGAGCCAGTCGAATCGTTGGAAGAAGAAACTAAGTTCCTGGATAAAATCGGCCACGGGAAATACCTACTTTTTGGTGCCGTTCCTTATTCCTCAGTCTGAATGTTGCGAAGCAGTTCCTCATACCCCTCAATATTGGGAGGTTCAAGGTTGATGATGGTCTCGATGGTCCGTGCTGCTTCCTTTGTCTGCCCGGCGTCTAATTGGATCTCGCCGAGGGCATCATATTGTGCGATTGCGTCGGCTTTGCGACCAGCCGCGCCATAAGCTTGTGCAAGCCTGGAGTGCAATATCTGCTTGCCTGGATACTCCCGAGCGAGATCCTCGAGCAATGCCAGAGCTTCTTTCGACTGCTCGGTCTGGACGAGATATTCCAATTGACGATCCAACGCGTTGCCCGCTTGTTTTTCCTGTCCTAGACGGAGATTCAAGTCGATTACTTGCAGACGCGCACTTTCGTTTTCCGGATCAAGCTCGCAAATTTCCTCAAACGCGCGCAGTGCCTCCCGCCAGTCAAGATGCGAAAGGTCGATATCACCGATACGGTTTAGGAGGCGAATGTGCCATTGCCTATCCACCGCGCTGCGTTGGGTGAGCGCAACCGCCTCCTGGAGCGTGATGCGTGCATTATCGATCTCCGCCATCTGTCGGTAGAGATCAGCCAATTCGATGTACTGCTCAAGCGCCTCTTCTGCTCGGTCCTGTTGGGCGAGCAGTTGGATGAGTTGTTTTCGTGCGCTGATATCGATAGGGGAGTGACGGATGATGCGGTTGAATATTTGCGTGGCCTGCGGGATCTCGCCACGCACTTTATGGGTACGCGCGATCGTGCGTAATTTGGTCATCCCCGCCGGGGTGTTGCCGCGTTGGATCAGAATCTCGGCGATGCGGAAATGCAAACCAAGGTAGCTAGGAACATAATCCATAGCCAGCATGGATTCTTCTAATGCAACAATATTCAAGCCTCGGTTCATCAGATCATCAATGCGCCCGATCGATTTGAGCACCTTCTCTGTTCCACCGACGGCGAGCATGTCAGCAATCGGTACCAGCGCGGCCCCTTCCGCACCGGTTTCTAATGAACGTCTAGCCTGTCTCAAACGTTCGAGCCACTCAGGGCCACTTAAGAAATTGAGCGTATTCTCAACGATCTTTGAAAGCGAATCTTCATCACCCTCGTTGAGTGACGCAAGAATGGTGTCGTACAGTTGGGTCAATTGGCTTGATTGACTCTCATCTATCGAGAGGCTGTCTGCTTTGTGTAGCGCTTGAAGTAGATAACGTGCCGCCTCTGGGAGGTCACCTTTGATGCGTGCCAGACGGCCCAGCGCCAGGTTTGCTCCAAGGTCCAACTCGGGATGTCCGAGTGACTTGGTTAGGTGCTTGAACGCTTCGTCTTGGTCG
>JASFLN010000286.1:0-3477 GCA_050118075.1 Anaerolineales bacterium | reverse complement strand
AGGGCAGCAAGGGTGTTCTGTTGAGGAGCGGTATCCATATGCCGGCTCGATAAGTATGTGCCGGCTTCCGCCGGCACCGAAGGCAAGCCTTCGGAATCCGGGGATGCAATCGACAATGTGCCGAAACCGATCCTCCCAGGGCCCCATCCCTAATCCCTATCCCTTTGACTCCTCCCTCACAGCGTGATATCATTTTTCCCGATAAGTTAATCGCCCCTAGGCACTCTTATCCAGAGAGGTGGAGGGACCGGCCCTGTGAAGCCTCGGCAACCTGCCCAATGGGATGTGGTGCCAATTCCGCCAGAACGGATTGCTGGAAGATGAGAGGGTGGCCAGAATGTATTTTGGTGCCCCTTCTCACGTTTGAAGGGGCATTTTCATACTGGAGGTCACTATGAGCCTGACGTTTCGCACGTCACCAAGTACTGTCTTCACATCCGAATCGGTCACCGAAGGCCATCCTGATAAGCTCTGCGATCAGCTTTCTGACGCCGTGCTGGATGCCTGCCTGGAGCAGGATCCTAAATCGCGTGTAGCCTGCGAGGTCGCGACCAAGACAGGATTTGTGCTGCTCATGGGCGAGATCACGACCAACGCCCAATTCGATTACGACGAGCTGGCACGGGAAGTCATCACCGACATCGGCTACGATAACAGTGAGAAAGGTTTTGACGGTAACACCTGCGGTGTACAGGTCGCGATCGCCAAACAAAGCGGCGACATCGCACGTGGAGTAAATCACTCGCTCGAAACGCGGGAAGAAAATAATGTCAGCGACGAAGAGGTCGAGAAGCTCGGCGCGGGCGACCAGGGCATGATGTTCGGGTATGCCACCAATGAGACCAAAACGCTGATGCCGATGCCGATCCACCTCGCCCACCGACTCACCCGCCGACTGGCTGAAGTGCGCAAGAAGGAGATCTTGCCCTGGGTGCGGCCGGATGGGAAATCGCAGGTCACGGTGGAATACAGCTACGGGAAACCAGTGCGCGTGGACACAGTGCTCGTAAGCACGCAGCATGCCCCCGATGTCGATAACGACACCATTCGTGAGGCTGTGATTGACCTGGTGATTAAGCCCTCACTTCCGGCAGAGCTGGTCAAAGAGGATCCCAAAATATACGTCAACCCAACAGGCCGCTTTGTCGTCGGGGGACCGCTGGGTGATTCGGGTGTGACCGGGCGCAAGATTATTGTGGACACTTATGGGGGTATGGGACGCCACGGTGGCGGCTGCTTCAGCGGGAAGGACCCGACGAAGGTTGACCGCTCGGGTGCCTATGCAGCCCGTTGGGTAGCCAAGCACATCGTTGCGGCAGGTTTGGCGGAGAGCTGCGAGATCCAGGTCGCGTACGCGATTGGAGTCTCTCATCCGCTTTCTGTGTTCGTCGAGACATTTGGTACCGGTCAGATCCCTGACGATGAGATCAGCAAGCTGGTCGAAGAGGTTTTCGATTTACGTCCCGGCGCGATCATCCGTGACTTGATGCTGCGCCAGCCGATTTATCGCTCGGTGGCATCCTATGGTCACTTTGGTCGGGAAGATCTTGATCTGCCCTGGGAGCAGCTCTCCAGGTTGGATGAACTCAAGGAAGCTGCTGGGGTTAAAACGGCCACAGCCTAGCCCTGGATACCGAGACCATTATGCATAATACGATCTCCAGTGATCTTTGAGACACTGGAGATCGTTTTTTTCCAAGACAGGGCGATTTACAATTTTGGAAAAGTGTAACAAGATTTGATCTTGATAACAGCCTCTTCGTAGGAGCGAGCGGTCTTTCGCCCCCTACAAATGTAAAATGGGTTTAATAATTTCAAATGGCTGATAGGTCTTCTGGGTAAATTTGCGAGGAAAGACGATGAATCTAAACGAATTGACCATCCAGATGAACCACTTTGTCGAGCAAATGGGTTGGTATGCGCCCGATTCTCCGAAACCACAGACCCCTGAGAACCTGGCAAAATCACTTGTGTTGGAGGCCGGGGAAGTTCTCGAACACTTCCAATGGGGTGCTTCAAATTTGGATGCTGAAAGTGTCGGCGAAGAGTTAGCAGACGTCTTTCTTTATACATTGCAGCTCGCCAGCGTGTTATCAATAGATCTTGAGAGGGTCACCATTTCAAAGTTGAATTCCAATTATGATCGCTCCTGGTAACAGCACGAAAATCCTCGCTTTGAGCGACGAGACGGTGCCGTATGTTTACAGTCCTTCGGTGAAGCACCACTTTGGTGAGGTTGACTTGATTGTGGGCTGTGGTGATCTCCCAGTTGCATACCTGGAATTTGTCGTCTCAATGCTGAATAAACCGCTTTTCTATGTACCCGGAAATCATGATCCGAATAATTACGATGTGCCAGGTGGTCAGTCCGTGGATGGTTTGTTTGCACGGCATGATCAGCTTTTATTAGCCGGTGCAGGGGGCAGCATTCGTTATAAACCAGAAGGACGTCATCAATATACCCAGCGTCAGATGTATCAGCGAGTAATAGCGATGTTGCCGCGTATGGTCTTACATCGGGTCCTTCATGGTCGGGGCATCGACATATTTGTTTCCCACGCCTCACCGCACGGTATCCAGGATGCTTCCGATCCAGCACATGTCGGTTTCTCCGCTTTCCACGCGGTGATACAGCTCGCCCGTCCACGCTACCTGCTGCATGGACATACTCATATCCAAAGGAATCTTGAGCAATCTAAAACGCGCGTGGCGGATACGCTTGTCGTGAATGTTTACCCCCAGCGTGTGATTGATTTGTGAGCTTGTCGGTTAAAATCGGATCAAACGATTGGGTCCCAGACTCCATTTGAGAGTGTATGTATGGTAGATATTGAACAGGATCAATTTGGCACCCCGGAGACCGATTGGCCATGGCCCTTTGGACTCTCGGATATCACCTACGGACTGCGTCGCTACTTAGGGGACACGCAGGTTGATGTCACGAACATTGATCTGATCAGTTTACCCGACCGGAGGCCGTCGATCGGTCGTGTGAGGGGGATCAGAGTTGAATATGAGCAGGCTGGGCAGCAGAAATCGTGCGAATTGGTCGTGAAAGAACCTCAGGGAACCACCCGCACAGGGTTAGCTGGCGCAGGCAAACGGGAGGTGGGTCTCTATGAGTCACTTTCCGAACACCTGCCATTGGAAACGCCTCGCATGCTGGTCGGATCACCGCTTGGTGATTGGTTGATCCTCGAGCTTGTAGAGCACAGCAAGGATCCCGCCGTTTGGGAAGCGGAGGATTATCGCAAGGCAGTGGATCATCTCTCTGATTTGCATGATCGCTTCTGGGCGCTTGATGTGGACCTGATTACATATCCTTGGTTAGGGCATCCGCTCAGCGCAGATTTCGATGTGCATATCACTGCCGCTGAACAAGGCTTAACCCGCATTCGTGAATCGGGCCAACCGATGGCGATCGCAGAAGAACCGGAACGCATGGATCTATTAGAACGGCTTATCTCATCCGCAAGC
>JASFLN010000285.1:0-3490 GCA_050118075.1 Anaerolineales bacterium | reverse complement strand
CGATCGGACTCGACTCATTTGCCGTGAAGAGAACTTCCCCGACTTTCGGGTGCCGCGCCTGATCAGACCAGCCCTATATCAGGCTTCATTTCGAAGTCCGAATCAAATGCAATGCCCTGACAGCGACGAAACAATCGCATTTGATGCCCTGCCATACCGCTCATTTCAATGATGGATCAACGACCGAATCGGTCAATAAGCTGACACTGCAGGTCGCTTCCTTGACAAGGAAAGGACAAAACCCAGACAGTTGGACAGCGTTAACCATTTCTTAAGAAGCGCAAGCTATACTTTTAACAAGAAACGGAGGGCATCATGACAGACATTGTGCATGAGTTTGCCCAGCTATTTGACCAAAAGTTCCATATCCATTTTCGTCTTGTCGAGATGCGTGAAGGTGACTATGCCCCGGTTTTGCCAGACGGCATGGTGGAACTTGCGCTCGAAGAGTTTGGTGCAACGATCACTGAGGTTGAGTACTTGGGCGATATCCAAGAGGACGACTAATCCTCACCCAGGTTGAGCAATTGAATATAGCCATCAAGCCCGAGCCTGCGCTCGGGCTTTCTATTTATGCTCTCCTCATTACACGCACCCCTCGATTCTTCTCCCCCTTCCAAAAGCTTTCGTTAAACCTTAGAATGGGGCGGGGCACATCTAGGAATGAAAGGCGTTTAATGCACGTACTCGTCACAGGCAGCAGCGGATTAATTGGCTCGGAGGCAGTTACGTTCTTCGATGATCTCGGCTTCCAGGTCACTGGTATCGACAACAACCTGCGCGCCGATTTCTTTGGTCCTAAAGGAGACACAACCTGGAATCGGGAAAGGCTTGAGCGCAACTGTGCTCATTTTACGCACCTTGACATCGATATCAGAGACCGGGAAGCTCTCGAGTCGCTCTTCAAGAAGGGCTCATTCGACCTGATTGTCCACACCGCCGCCCAGCCCAGTCATGACCTGGCCGCCTCGCGCCCATTCGACGATTTTGATGTCAACGCTACGGGCACGCTCAACCTGCTGGAAAACTGTCGCCAACATACCCCTGAAGCCGTGTTCATTCACGTCAGCACCAATAAAGTGTACGGAGACGCTCCTAACCATATCGCCCTGCAGGAGCTAGAAACGCGCTGGGATTACGCAGACCCCCGCTATGAGAACGGCATTCCCGAGGATTTCCCTGTCGATCATTGCCTGCACTCATTATTCGGAGCCTCGAAATTAGCAGGTGATGTTATGGCCCAGGAATACGGTCGTTACTTTGGTTTGAAGACTGGTATCTTCAGGGGCGGCTGCCTGACCGGCCCCTACCACTCAGGCGTCGAGCTGCACGGATTTCTAAGTTACCTCGTATACGTCGCTCTTCAAGAAGGGCCCTATACCATCTTTGGATACAAGGGCAAACAAGTTCGTGACCAGATTCACAGCTATGATGTGATTAATGCTTTCTGGCAGTTCGCCCAGGCTCCCAGGCCGGGGGAGGTGTACAACATCGGTGGGGGCAAGCAAAATGCAGCCAGCTTGATGGAATCGGTAGCTATGATCGAGGAGCGGACAGGCAAACGCCCTCAACTGACCTACTCAGATAAGAACCGCATGGGTGACCATATCTGTTATTACTCCGACTTATCAAAGCTCAGGTCACACTATCCCGAATGGGATCTGACCTACAACCTTGACGATATCGTTGATGAGATGATCTCCATAATGAGCAACCCCTGAGGCCTCACCGACGCTATGCGCTTTGCAATTGTCAACCAATTTTATAAACCCGACCTGGCGCCCACCGCTCACCTGGCGTCTTCATTAGCAGAGCATCGAGCCGACCATGGGGATCTCGTCACCGTGGTCACCAGTCTCGGCGGATACGTACCGGATTCGCCCTTAGCAGCGACCAAGGAGTCTGGCAATCTTCGCGTGATCCGCATGTGGACCCCCCGGCTGGGGAAGAAGCGCAGCTTATTCCGGATCATCGATTATGCATTCTTCTATACCCAAGCCGCGATTCGCTTCATTTTCCTCCCAGCACAAGACGTAATTGTTTCATTGACTACCCCTCCGTTTATCGCCTGGGCTGGTGTTCTGCATAAGCTGCTACACCCATCGACAAAGTTGGTGCTATGGAACATGGACTGCTATCCTGAGATCCTGGAGCGCACAGGCGTGTTGTCTGAAGGCTCGACCGCTTCTCGAATACTCCGTAAGCTGAACAAGCTGCTATTTAGACGCCTTGATTACCTCGTCTGTCTCGACGATGCAATGTGCGAACTGCTCATGAGCAATTACAAGCCCGATGATGTTTCTTTAGCCTCTGTTGTGATCCCAAACTGGGAGCCATGGGCTCAGTTCGATGAACCCAATACGATGAAACCATTGCCAGCCAGCCTGGATCTGGATTCCGAGGGTCAATTCGTCGTGCTCTACCTCGGAAATGCCGGTTTCGGTCACAGTTTTGAGACCGTGCTTCAGGCAGCGAACATCCTGCGGCAAGAGCCGGTCACCTTCCTTTTCGTGGGTGGCGGCAAGAAATGGCCAGAGCTCAAAGCTCAAACGGAAGAACTGCACCTGGCGAACGTTCAGCTCCATGCTTACGTGCCAAAAGAGCTCACCCCTGCGGTCATGAACCTGGCAGATTGTGCGCTAATCACGTTAAACGAATCCGCCCTCGGGGTAATCAGCCCAAGCAAGCTTCACTCAAATCTCGCCATGGGGCTTCCGATCTTGTATATCGGTCCCGAGGGGGGAAATGTGCATCAGGCGATCAACAGATTCGATTGCGGTGTAACCCTACGCCACGGGGATGTCTCCCAGGTAGTTGAATTCATACGAACGCTGCAAGAGGACGAACAGGTATTTAAACGCTATCAAAGCAACGCTCGACGAGCATTTGAAGCCGCATACAATGATCATGTAACGCTGCCGCAATTCGACAAAATTCTCGATTCGCTCTCCCCTTCCAGTCGCTAATTACCGTATGCCTCATCTGCTATAATTCTTCTGCCATGGCGATCACAATCGAAGAAGTCCGCCACATCGCCTTTTTGGCGCGGCTCGCACTGACCCCCGAAGAAGAGCAGCTCTACGCCGAACAGCTTTCGGCGGTGCTCAACCACGCAGCCCGCCTTGCTGAAGTGGATACCGAACATATCTCTCCCACAGCAAGCGTCCTTGATCTGCGGGCTCCGCTCAGGGCCGATGTGCCGCGCCCCTGTCCTCCCCGGGCAAAGATCCTGTCCAACGCTCCCGACTCTGAAGAGGGGATGTTCCGTGTCCCACCGGTCCTGGAATAACCCCCTTCTCAATCTTTCTGGCTATCCATAGACCATGACGTCGCTATTATCCATGTCACTGCTCGAAGCAGCACAAGCATTGCGCAACGGGGAGGTGACTTCGCGCGAGTTGACAGATACCTGCCTGGACCAAATCGCATCGCTCGACGATTCAATTTGCGCTTTTCTTGCTGTCACACCAGAACTAGCCCGAGAGCAGGC
>JASFLN010000284.1:0-3491 GCA_050118075.1 Anaerolineales bacterium | reverse complement strand
TCAATGCGCAGTTGACCCTGGCCCTGACAGGCCTCACACCTTCCACCCCGCACGTTAAATGAGAATCGGCCGGGTTTATAGCCGCGCACTTTTGACTCCGGCAGTTCGGAGTAGAGTGAGCGGATGTGATCAAACAAGCCGGTGTACGTGCCGGGATTTGAGCGTGGTGTACGTCCGATCGGGCTCTGATCGATGTTGATGACCTTATCGATATGCTCGACACCCTCAAGTTGGTCATGTTCGCCGGCGAGCGTGCGGGAGCCATGCAGCGCACGCGCCAGCGCTTTGTAAAGCACCTCAATCATCAGTGTCGACTTGCCCGAACCTGAAACTCCCGTGATGCAAACGAAGTTTCCTAACGGAATCTCGAGATCGATATTCTTCAGGTTATGTTCACGGGCGCCGCGGATGACCAGTGATTGTCCATTGCCGTTGCGGCGTTCATCTGGCACATCAATCTTAAGTTTTCCGGACAGATACTGTCCAGTCACGGATTTCTTTTGTTTGGAGATCTCCGAAACGGTGCCCTCTGCGATGACCTCGCCGCCTTTATCACCCGCGCCAGGACCCAAATCCACGACCCAGTCAGCTGCGCGAATGGTCGCTTCGTCGTGCTCCACGACCAGCACCGAGTTGCCGAGGTCGCGCATGCCCTCCAGCGTGCGGATCAGTCGTGCGTTATCCCGTGGATGCAGGCCGATGGAGGGTTCATCCAGGACATAGAGAACACCCATTAATCGTGAACCGATCTGTGTGGCGAGGCGGATGCGCTGTGCTTCACCACCTGAAAGGGTTCCTGCGGAGCGATTGAGGGTCAGGTAATCAAGCCCCACATCGACCAAAAAACCGAGCCGGTCTTCGACCTCTTTAAGCACTCGACCGGCAATGGCACGGTCTCGATCGCTGAGGGATCCATTGGCATCCTTGAGCTTCCTGACCCAATGCAAGCTGCGCAGAACGGGCCAATTTGTGACCTCCACAATGTTGATCTCGTCTACGGTGACCGCAAGCGCTTCTGGACGAAGGCGCTGCCCCATGCAGGCTGGACAGGGACGCTCAGACATGTAATCCTGGATTTTGTTACGAATATAGTCTGAGCTGGTCTCCTGATAGCGGCGTTCCAGATTACCGATCACACCCTCATAGGCTGTCTGGTAACTCGCAGTCCGACCTTCACGTGTTGTGTACGTTATGGGGATCTCTTTGCCATTCGTGCCGTAGAGCAGGATGTTTAATTTGTCTTCGGAAAGTTCCTCTACTGGCGCGTCGAGGTCGATCTTGTATTGCTCGGCGACCGCCTCAAGCATCTGCCAATAGTAGCCTTCCTGTTCGCGTGTTTGACTGCCCCAGTTCATAGCGACGAGTGCGCCTTCGACGATCGAAATCGAGCGGTCGGGTAGGATCCGATCTGGATCGATCTCGAGCGTGCTTCCAATCCCCTGGCACTCCGGACAAGCACCGTGGGGAGTATTAAATGAAAATGTGCGCGGCTCGATCTCCGCGATGGTTGTGCCGTGATCAGGGCAAGCGAGGTGTTCTGAGAACGGGATGTCTTCAGCCGGATCGGAGCTCAGATTGGCGACAATCATCATGCCTTCGCCCCAGCGCAGCGCAGTTTCGATCGAATCGGTGACCCTGGTTAAGAAGGCATCGTCTTTGTCTTCTTTGCTGGGGATGATTAAGCGGTCGACAACGGCGTCGATGTTGTGATTTTTATAGCGATCCAATTCGATCTCATCATCCAGGGATCGAATCTCGCCATCCACCCGAGCCCGTACGAAGCCAGAGCGACGCAGCTCTTCGAAGACATTCTGGTGAGTTCCCTTCCTGGAGCTGATCATCGGCGCCAGGATCACGATACGGCTCTCTTCAGGTAAATCCACCACCGCGTCGACGATTTCCTGAGCGGATTGCTGGTGGACCTCTTTCCCGCAGATGGGACAGTGTGGTTGTCCCACTCGGGCAAAAAGCAGTCGCAAGTAGTCGTAAACCTCGGTGACCGTTCCAACCGTTGAACGTGGGTTGTGCGATACGCCGCGTTGGTCGATCGATACGGCCGGGGATAATCCTTCGATGTAATCCACATCAGGTTTGTTCAATTGACCCAAGAACTGGCGTGCATAGGATGATAGCGACTCGACGTATCTGCGCTGTCCCTCTGCAAAGATCGTATCGAATGCGAGCGAAGATTTACCCGAACCCGAGATGCCTGATATCACCACAAGCTTATCGCGTGGGATTTCCACTGTGATGTTTTTAAGATTGTGCTCTCGCGCACCAACAACGGTGATTTTTTCTTGAGGCATAGTCCACTGATTTGATTGATTACTTGGCTGAACGCAACCACGTATTATATCAGCCGGTAAAATCTAAATTTGAGAAGAGTTGCTTGTTTTGTGGGATTGGAAGGTGTAGAGGCAGTGTGAAGGGTGATCTTATTCAGCTGGTGTGCCGCACCAGGTGCAGATTCCGTGACCAGCGGGGATTAATGCGTCGCAATTAGGACATCGTCGTTCTTCCTGTGTGATGTTGTCGAAAGGGTCCTGAACAGAGCGTTGAGCGCCCGAACCTTTATCGATACCGACACCCTGATTAAGCAGTGCTTGCGTCAAATCTTCGCTCAAACGTGGTCCGATGCTTGGCCTGAGCCTTTCTTGGCTCTTTGAAAGCAGCCGACGGGCGTCTGCTGGCAGATCGGCAAGCAATGATTCTGGTAGTTTCAGATTTCTGGATTCCTGCTCGGATTGCAGCAATCGGCGGAAGCGAGTTCCGGGCTCCTCTAGGGGGTTTTCAGTATTTGGTGCAGATATGTATTCACCTTCCGAACGATATTTACCATTCGTTGGGCATTGTGGGCAAACAAAACGTGTTCCGCCTTGTGTCCCATCATAGATCACACTCATCTCCATTCCACAGCGGGGGCATTTCGGAATTTGCTGAAGGCTCATGTCAGTTACCGTTGACGAGGTGATTAGATAAGGCGAGATTAACATAACCTGGTGATGCGCTCAACCTGTACTTCATGTTTAAGAGATCTCGACCAGTTGGGAAGGGATTGTTCTCGTTTCGATTAAGCGAAGCTTATTTGGATTCGCCGAGATTCAAGCGATCTTTGACCCTGGTGATATTTCCGAGTACGTTCGATTGGTTCGCTTCATAGAACCGCTGGGCATATTCCTCGTTTCGCCACTCAAACGCGGTTTCGAGTCCCTGTGTTTCCGATGGGATCAATAGTGTGGTGCGAACATAAGCTGCGTCCATCGGTGGTGGGTAGTTGTTGATGCGGCTCAAGAGAAGGATGGCCGATCCAGCAAAGCCAATGATGAAGAGGATCAACAAGATGAACCAATCTGCAAGCCGCATGTTAGCGGGACTCACAAGCCGAAATGCTAGTGCGCCGACGACGAAAGCCATGCCGATGATCAGTGCAAACAGCAGAGATTGTAATCGAGCTGATTTGGCGTCTTCACTCAGAGATGTCGCTCGATCCC
>JASFLN010000283.1:0-3493 GCA_050118075.1 Anaerolineales bacterium | reverse complement strand
GCCTCCATTCCACTACCTAAGGTAAAGATAGCATGCTACCGATTTATGACCTGACAGAGGCCTGACCGCTGTTTTACTTTTACTTTACTGCCGTGAAGACGATCTCATCATGTTGATCCGTAGCAGCATCCTGCGAAAAATCTCCCCACACTTTGATCACTTGAAAACCGACGACCTTTAGCATCAACTCAACTTCACATTTAAAATACATCTGTCCATCTAACGCATATTGCTCCTGCGCGACCAACTCACCCGACGACCATTTCTCGAGACGTACTTCGCGACTGTAGGTTTGGTTGAGCGGGTCAAGCTTCGTCGTGCGAAAGTAGCCACGGTGTTCGCTGCCGTCGCTGGCGATACGCGGGCGCCCATCTTCTGGCCACGGCTCCGGTAAACTCGACCGGTATTGTGGCAGCCACCTATTCCACACATCGGGATCTGTATATTCAGCCTGGATATTCAGAATCAAAGTCCCACCCGCGTCAAGATGCGCATAGCAGCGCTTAAGCGCCTCCAGATCGCGCTCCCGGCTGCCAGCGAGACCGAATGATCCAATGATGTAAATCGTGCGGTAGCGGCGCGGAAGATCGATTGCATCCATTGCTGATTGATACAGATCTACCTTTAACCCTTTTTCTTTAGCCAGTCGGGTACAGTGATCAAGCATATCGACCGAGAAATCACTTCCATCGATATCGATCCCCTCCTGCGCCAGGGGCAGGAGTAACCTACCTGCCCCGCAGGCCAGATCAAGAACCGGTTGACCGTAGCGCTGTATTGTCTGTTTCAGGAATTCAAGCTCCGGGGTTTCGTGCAGAAATTCTGCCCACCGCTCTGCCATCAATCCGTAATGCCAGATCTTAGGATCATCATTCATAAGCCAACCTCACCCAGTAGGAAACAGACGACAAGTAGAGTTTCATAAAATTGGAAACAAGATCTGATACTTCAATCCTCCATAAGAATATGACTGCATTGCATAAACATCGAGGGTGCGCTCATCTATGCCGGCAAGAATATCCCCGAGAATGCTTCTGAGATGATATTTCTTGGGCTGGACAGCAATCAATTTTGTCCAATCATGGAATCCACAATACAGGGGCTATCTCTTAAACACTCACTCACATCAATACCCATTGGAATCAATTTATTCCTCACCATCCACTTCAAAACCTCGCCATGTAAACAGCAATGCAGTCCAAATCGGGCTGATTGAACAAACCTTGTAATCGACCATGCCAGCTTGCATGCACAATTCTCGAACGACTGGCTGCGAGAGATCAGAACTTACGCCGGACGCCTTCTTTGGCCATGCAATCCAAAGCGGAGCCTGCTTGCTAGCAGACACAAGCCTATCCAGATTCTCCTCAAGGTCGCTCTTCGAGCTGGAGAACCACATCGCAAGACTAAAATCTTCTGTGTTGGGAGAAATTTTTACCCCCGTTGGTAATTCACCAAGGATCTCAACCAGGTTTTCTGGCGCATCAACGACCAGAATGTGTTGCCCTTTCGAAATACCGAGCTTTTCCACTACCGGTTTGCCGGCGTAAGCTGCAAAGGCTGAACTTGGAATGACGACATCGTCAAGGGATCGATTACTCATCTCAACAATCGCAGTTTCTACCGTATCCCAATCACAATAGCCTGCATCTGGCAAGAGCGCTTTAATGTCGGCAACTTTTTCGGCTTCGCCTCCCACGAAAACGATCGGGATATGTCGTGTTCCCTTACGTCTTCGTAAAGCGACGCCTACGTCCCTTCCCTGTGAAGGTAACCGTGTCAGGTCGATGAGGATGGTCCAGGGTTGTAGTTCTTCAAGTTTGTTGAACAGCTTTGAACCGCTGAAAATAGAATCAATCACCTCGTAGCCATACTTACGCAGTTCAACAGCTCTTTGATTTCGTCCATCATCATCCCAATGAATTAAATAAACTGGATTAGCGTTCACCACCATACCCCTTTCATTGGAGATTCAAGCGCTGAAAGCCGAACTCGACACTATTAAAAAAGACTATCATTGGAATGATAATATTCTATGCTGCAGTGCTGGTGATTGCCGAAACTGCTTGCCATAATTGATAACCACCGAGCAAAGCAAGGATGATTGCCGAAATGAGCACGAGGAAACGACGCCGCTCGTCGTTGAGTAAACTAGACAACCCAAAAAGCATGATCACCCCCATCGTACCGATCACGATCGTGATATAGAACGCAGCGACCAGAACTACCGCTCGCATGGGATCAACCGCCCACGCGTTGATTGCTGCTGGGCCCAGGATCAAACTCCATCCGAGATAGGGATTAGGGTTAAGCAGATTAACTAACGCAGCCTGGAGCATCGTCTGTGGCATGGAGCCCTCTTCAGCTTCGTTCAAGTCCAACGCCTCACGCCACCGTTTGTAGCTGGACCATGCGAAATACAGCAGTAAGAATCCCCCACCCACCCTAAGCAAGATATTCACTCGCTCTGGGAGATGGTTAAGCACAAAAAGGGCTAAAACTGCTATCGGACCATCACTGATCACCGGCGCCAATGAGGCGGGGAGTGTTTTCCGCCAACCCCTTTGCGCGACACTTGAAAATAGGAATGCCTGTAAAGGACCCGGCTGCAGCGCAGCTGCTGCAGCAAAGCCAGCTCCGATGACTATACTTTCAAGCACAAAACCATTCTCCTATTGATCAGGTAACTCTCATTCGTCAACAAGCCTGCTTCAATCAAGCGCCTTTTCAGTCCCGCCTCTTACAGTCATAAAAGATAAGTCGACGTATAGACAGAAATAAGTCTCCATAATTGATCCGTGAATGCCGCAGTCTGCTTATGAAAATGACTTCAATCCTGCCCTATCCGTAGGCGCATGATGTGCTCGTGCTGGCAAGCTCTAGATACACGATCCAGGGATCTTTATTATTGCTGAGTTCCTTGTGAACTGGAAACACTTGAACACCGCAAAACCCAGTATGGCATGGAATGTCAATTATCCAAAGGACAGGTTTGCACATCAATGAAGAGCGAGGAGATCAGCATGGCTGATGAAAGCACAAGAACAGAGGCTGCAAACCAGCGGATTAAACCTGGGAAAATGCTGGATTCGAATACGTAGGGTTGTAAAGTACGGAGGATGACCAATCCAAACAGTACAAACCCCGAGGAAAATTTTGCCAACCTGGGTGCAAGCTTATGCCTAGAAAATGGTTCAAACTTTGATTTACCGTTCATAAGATTGGTCCCGAGTTGAGAGAATATCAGCACAGCCCAACCCGCAACCAGTCCTGTCACCAGCCATCCAGCTTTTGTCGCGTATACAATTCGGCTGAACTTGACCAGTCCTATACCGATCCACTCGCTCCAATCGAGCAGCAACTCAGCGATAAGTGGCCAACTGCGCTGACTATTGGTCAGGATAACAATCGCATCCCCTGTCTCAGGGATCATGTGGAAATGCGTCATCCACCCATGCCCCTGCCCACCATGCCAGATAGCATTCTGTCCCCC
>JASFLN010000282.1:0-3506 GCA_050118075.1 Anaerolineales bacterium | reverse complement strand
CCGGGTCGGTTGGCTCGACGGCGTCTTGCTGCGCTATGCACAGCGCGTCAATGGTTTTACCGAGCTTGCGATCACCAAGCTGGATATTCTCTCCGGATTAAACGACATTCAATTCTGTACTGGTTATTCAACCAAAAACGGCCTATTTGAGCAGCTCCCAAGCAGCCCTTCTGATCTTTCCCCTTACGAACCTGTCTATGAGAGATTGGATGGCTGGGACGAAGACATAACCGACATAAAGAGCTGGTCCGAATTGCCGAGCCCGGCCAAAAAGTATATCGAGTTTATCGAGGCTTTCACCGGTTTGCCGGTTAGATTGATCTCGGTCGGACCTGAGCGCGATCAAGTCATCCGTCGAGACTGACCAAATCCCACAAAAGAATGCATCAATAGAAGTTCCTTCGGTATAATGCCGCCATGCTTAGCACACGTATAGGACGGTTGGTTTTCTGGTCGTTCTTGCTGGGGGTCGCCCTGGCGGGCACAATATTCATATACAACTTACCTCCTGTTCATGAACGCCTCGCCTGGAGGGTATCTCAACTCCAAGCTGACATTAAATATGCCATTTCACCACCCGAAGAAGCCGTTTTTACACCGGATGCGACCCTCGCCGCGGCCGTCCAAAGCACGTTAGAGGCCTACACACCTACAGCGACGAACACCCCTGAGTTGGGTCCCAGCCCAACCGCGACCATCACACCTACCCCAACAATGGAACCAACCCCGCTGCCGGAACAGGTCCGATTAACCGGCATCCGCCATGAGTATCAAAAGTGGAACAACTGCGGGCCGGCCAACCTGAGCATGGCGCTTTCTTACTGGGGGTGGGAAGGCGATCAACGGCCCATTGCTTCCTACGTCAAGCCAAATTCACGCGATAAGAATGTTATGCCGTATGAACTCACCAGCTTTGTCGAGAACGAGACTGGTTTGAAAGCAATCACTCGCGTGGGCGGCACAATGGAAACTCTGAAAACATTTCTTGCTGCCGGTTTCCCTGTGATGGTAGAAAAAGGTTTCGAGGGCAGTGGGTTTGATGGATGGATGGGACACTACGAAGTCGTCACAGGCTACGATGACGCCAAACAGCAATTCACGGTCCAGGATTCTTACATCATGCCAGACATGCCGCTATCCTACGACGACATGCTCAAATACTGGCACCACTTCAACTACACCTACCTGGTGATCTACCCACCAGAACGGGAAGAGGAAGTCATGGACCTCCTCGGCCCACATGCAGACGAAACCTACAACACGGAGATGGCAGCCGAGCTTGCTTCCGTTGAGATCTTCCAATCCTCCGGACGCGATCAATTCTTCGCCTGGTTCAATCGGGGTACAAACCTGGTGCGCCTTGACGACTACGCCGGCGCCGCACTCGCCTATGACGAGGCGTTTAAAATCGACGCCCAGCTCGCAATCTCCGATCCCGATGCACGACCGTGGCGCATCATGTGGTATCAGACCGGCCCCTATTGGGCGTATTACTACACGGGCCGCTATTATGATGTCATGAACCTTGCCAACTTCACGATCGAAAATATGAGCGAGCCAGCCGTTGAAGAGAGTTTCTACTGGCGCGCCCTTGCGCGTGAAGCGCTCGGTGATCTCGACGGCGCGATCGATGATTACAAACGTGCACTGAAATGGCACCCCGAATGGGTGCTTGCTCAATCTCAGTTAGGCCGTCTAGGTGTCGATTATTAATCCGCGTTCACCACAATTTAATGTGAGTACATGACCGAAACAACGACTATCGATTCATCCAATCGTGTCGCTCGTTCGACAATCATCGTCATGGGAGGTTTGGCGACCTCTATCGTTTTTGGATTCCTGCGCCAACGTGTAATCGCACTCCAATTCGGCACCAGCGCCGAGCTGGACGCATTCACCGCCGCTAACGGGGTCCCAGAACTTCTTTTTACAATGCTGGCTGGCGGAGCACTCGCGTTCGCTTTCATACCGATCTACACACAGTTGATCACCGATGGTGAGCCGACCGAATCCAATTTGCTCCTAAGTCGTGTGGTCAACACGATCTTGCTTTTAGTAGGTAGTTTGGGCGCGCTGCTCGCCATCCTGGCACCAACGCTAGTCAGTGCTCCATGGGGCGTTGGGCCCAGCTTCCCCCCCGAGATTCAGTCATTGACCGCCCAGTTGATGCGGGTGCTCTTTGTTTCCACAGTCATATTTGCTGCCAGCAGCATCCTCACGGGCGCGCTACATGCCCATCAGCACTTTTTACTCCCCGCGCTGGCTCCTTCAATGTACAGCCTTGGCATCATTTTCGGGGCCTTGTTCCTCGGACCCCGCTGGGGGATCTTCGGCTTGGCCTGGGGCGCAGTCTTGGGATCTGGCCTGCATCTCCTCATCCAGCTTCCTGGCGCCTGGCGTTTCCGCATGCGTTGGCAACTATCACTCGGTTGGGGCGATCCATTGCTTCGTGGTGTCGCGGTGTTAATGGCCCCGCGTATTGTGGACTTACTCATGGCACGCGCCAGCATTGATTGGATTAACGCCAACATCGGTTCTGGGCTTGGTGTTGGGCGTGTGTCCGCGCTGCGCTACGCGTTTCAATTAATGAACACGCCGTGGACGTTGATTGGCACCGCGATCGGAATCGCCGTGTTTCCAACCATGTCTGCATTGGCCGCGCGCAAGGATGTCTCCGCCCAACGCCGCGCCTTGAGCGGCGCACTGCGTGCCATTTTGACGCTTGCCCTTCCCGCCGCAGTCGCGCTGCTCGTGCTCGGCGAGCCCGTGATCGGATTTTTATTTGAGGGCGGTGAGTTTACCTCACGGAGCACGGATCTCGTGTACTACGCGCTCCAGTTCTACGTCGTGGCACTGCTGAGCCAATCCGTACTGGAGGTCGTCGTGCGCGCCTTCGCAGCGCAGAAAGACACATTGACGCCACTGATCGTGTCGTTCTTTACCACTGCGCTGAATGTCTTCCTGGCGATCATACTTGCACGTCCATTCATCGACGGAGGCCTGGAACACGGAGGGCTTGCATTAGCTAACGGCATTGCAGTGGGAGTGGAAGCGTTGATTGGTTTGACCATTCTGCACTTCCGCTGGGGAGGGGTGAATGCCAGCCGGATCCTGGTCGACGCGCTCAAAGCCGCGCTCGCCGCAGTAACCATGGGCGCCGCGATCTATGGTTTCGCCAATCTGGTCCAACCCAGCCGGTTTGTGTTGCTGTTAGGGGGTGGTGCGATCGGGCTGATCGTGTACGTACTCACTGCCCTTCTGCTTGGCCTCGATGAAGTGCGCACGCTGCCTATATCGTTGCTTCGCGGGCTTATCAAACGCAGAAAATAATCCCGTCTCCGACTCTAACCAATCCCTCTTGGAAAGATATTAATACCACTTAGGGGCGGGGTGACCCCGCCCCTAGGGTATGCTGATCTCATTCAATCGTAATCGTCGGCAGAGTTTCGGTTCCCCAGCGCTGCGGCTGCTGCTCGGAACCTTCGAAAGGTGTCGGGTGGGCTTGC
>JASFLN010000281.1:0-3516 GCA_050118075.1 Anaerolineales bacterium | reverse complement strand
CACTGCTCAAAGAGCTTCCGGACATGTCCGATTCTTATAGGGAAATTTACGGTTTACGGCATTTCCTCAAAGATCTTAAGGGTGGATGGGAACTGGAGCAGCAGGCGATCTTCAGTCCTACATGCACGATCTGCGGTCTCACCTCTGGTTACCAGGGACCCGGATCGAAGACCGTGATGCCGGCGCGCGCTAGCGCGAAAGTCGATTTCCGTTTGGTTCCAGATCAGGACGCAGATGAAGTCGTTCTGATGCTGCGCAATCATCTCGACGAACAGGGTTTCCAGGACATCGAGATTACGTATCTGAGTGGAGAGAACCCGGCAAGGACCGCTCTGGATGACCCATTTTTACGGATGGTCGTGGCAACCGCTGAACCTGTATACGGGCAACCCCAGCGTATCCTCCCCATGTCAGGAGGCTCGGGTCCCAACTATCCTTTCATCCATGAACTGGGTCTGCCCGTAGCCACGGCAGGTCTCGGGTATCCGGGGGGCAATGTGCATGCACCGAATGAGAACATCATTATTGACAATTTTGCTAAAGCCGCTGAACACACAACGTTGATCATCCAAGGCTTTACAGGTATGGATACTTGACCTTGTTAATACCCCTGCCGTGCGCTATAATCATCGGCGTTCGGGGCGTAGCGCAGTCCGGAAGCGCACTTGCATGGGGTGCAAGGGGTCGGCGGTTCAAATCCGCCCGCCCCGACAGCAAACCGCCAGAGGTATCTCTGGCGGTTTTTCTACTATACTTCCGTAATGCTAATGAAATCCACCCTGCCGAGTTGGGCATCTGCGCCGAAACCCTTCAAATACCCGCTTACACTTAGTGCGCTTTTGCTGTTGAGCGCGTGCTCGCTCCTTTACAAAGAAGCCGGCCAGACATGGTCCGTTCGGAAGAGCATCGAAATTGAACCAAAAACCAAACTAATCCTCGACCTGGAACACGCGGAACTCATCCTCCTCGGCGGCTCGAATCCATTGCTGACCGTCCAGGCTGAATCCCAACATGGAACCCAGGCGGATCTCTCGATCGAACGTGATGACGAAGTTTTGTACCTCGCTCATCGTGATAACGGTCGGACCGCCGAAAAATCTCTCGCCATGACCTTGGGGGTGCCCGATCCCTTTTGGAGAGCAAGACCTTCCGGGAGACGATCGCGCTCGCACGTAAATGTGATCTGGCGCTGTTGGGAGTTGGAAGCACCCAGCCGCGCTACTCGACTTTTTTTCACTCTGGCTATTTCTCGATGGATGACCTGAACAAACTACGTAAAGACAATGCGATTGGGAACGTGTGCGGAATGCACTTCACGATGGAAGGGCATCCCACCAGCCTTGATTTCCAACAACGCCTGGTGACGATTTCTCAGGATGAACTTTTCGCGATTGGAAATCGTCTTGGAGTAGCAGGTGGTGCTGGCAAAGTTGAACCGCTGCTCGGTGCGCTACGAGGCGGTTACATCAATCTTCTCGTGACCGACAACCATGCGGCTGCTTCTTTGCTGGAGCTGTCCGCAGGCACAAACTGATCAGGAGGTTTGAATGGATTTCTCAGAACTACACGCGGCAGTGTTACGCGGTGACCCACAGGCGGTGTCCGAGGGCGTACAAACAAGCCTGGAATCCGGCACCTCTGCCGCAGATATCCTGGATCATGGGCTGGTTCCCCCCATGATCGAGATCGGTGACCTTTTTGAAGCCGGCGAGGTTTATGTACCTGAAATGCTTATCGCAGCCCACGCCATGAAAGCCGGCATGCAGATCCTGCGCCCTGAACTGGTTAAAGCCGGTGTGGAACCGATCGGTAGAGTCGCCGTGGGCACTGTCCAGGGTGATATCCACGATATCGGCAAGAACCTGGTAGCCATGATGATGGAAGGTGCCGGAATTGAGGTCATCGACCTTGGTGTCGACGTCTCTTCCGAGGAATTCGTAGAGGCGGTAAAGGACGGTATTGACGTTCTGGGGATGAGTGGTCTGCTGACCACAACGATCCCCGCAATGCCGCGTGTCATTCAGGCGATTGAAGAAGCCGGGATCCGCGACCAGGTAAAAATCATGGTTGGCGGCGCACCCGTCACCGAATCCTTTGCGGATGAAATCGGCGCCGACGGTTACGCTCCGGACGCCGCCAGTGCAGTTCGCGTGGCGAAAAGTCTTCTTTCCAGCTGAACCCACCCCAACCATCCTATCTTTTTCAAAGCGCATCAGTAACCAGCTGCGCGTCTCATAATCACGCATCGGGAACTATGCTGCGAATTAACCCTTGCACAAA
Organism: Anaerolineales bacterium; assembly: GCA_050118075.1. Classification (GTDB taxonomy): domain Bacteria; phylum Chloroflexota; class Anaerolineae; order Anaerolineales; family E44-bin32; genus E44-bin32. The sequence goes on along the minus strand of JASFLN010000281.1, from coordinate 1,236 downwards.
TGTGAAAATATTGTACAATTGTCAATAATCGGACGGATTTAGGTAGAATGGAAGCAATCGACCTACGGCACCCCGAAGAGTGACCATGCCACCCAGCAACGCTGAAGCACGTGACCTCGAAAATCTTGAGTTTCTCGCTCGCGTAGCGAGCCGTTATTACGAGGATGGGCTCACCCAGCACCAGATCTCCGAAGAACTAGGGTACTCAAGATCGGCCATCTCCCGTTTTCTGTCTAAAGCGCGCGAGGTCGGTGTTGTCGAGATCCGAGTCCATCACCCCTTGCAGCGCAGCACCGAAATGGAGAACGCACTGCGTGAACGTTTCGGGTTAAAAACCGTGCGCGTGCTGAATCGGCTCGCTTTGGATTACGAACGCACACTCGATCGGATTGGATCCTTAGGCGCCCGTCTGGTCGAAGAGATGGTCAGTGATGACACGAAACTGGGTGTCTCGTGGGGGACCGCGGTGTACGAAGTCGCCCACGCCATGCGCTACACCTATTTGCCGAACGTCACAGTGATCCAGCTGATCGGAGCGTTGGGCACACCTGATCCCCAAATCGACGGGGTCGAACTCGCCCGTACGTACGCGGGTATTTTTGGCGGCCGCTATCGCATTCTCCCCGCCCCGGCGATTGTCGAATCGCCCGAAGTGCGCAACGCGCTGTTGGCCGACCGCCCCATTCGCGAGACACTCGAGCAAGCCAGGAAAGTCGATTATGCAATCGTGGGCATCGGCACAACGGATCCCTCGATGTCCAGCCTCGTGCGTGCCGAATACTTGACCGAAAAGGAGATACGCGAGCTGGCAGATGCCGGCGCCGTGGGCGATGTTTGCGCGATCCATTTTGATCTGCACGGCAACATTCTGGACCTGCCCATCGCCCACCGTGTAGTCGGTATCCGCGCCGATGATTTAAAGTCGATCCCGGTAACTGTGGGAGTCGCAGCTGGTGAGGTCAAAGCCAAGGCGATCCTCGGCGCGCTCAACGCACGACTCATCAACGCGCTGGTCACGGACGACAGCGCTGCACGTACGATCCTGGCACTGATGGAGAATTCCAGTGATCAATCGGAAAAATGAATTTGAATTGAGAAAGGTTTTGTGGAATGAGTAAAAGCAAAAACAAGTCTGCCCCCGATAAACAGGCTGCAATCCTGGAAGAACTTGGCCAGGAAACAGCTATCGAGATTTTAGAGACAATGCTGACAATCCGGGCGTTCGAGCAAAAAGCC
>JASFLN010000280.1:0-3519 GCA_050118075.1 Anaerolineales bacterium | reverse complement strand
AACCTTGAGTTTGAGCGTGATTTTGAGACCCTGGTGATGAGATTCACCGCAGTGCGCAGGATCGAGCGTGGTGAGCAGCTCACGATTGACTACAACCAGGTGGAAGCCGGAAAACATAAGAAGAAAGACTGGTTCAAGGCTAACCAGGTAGAAAAAATCGAAATTGAACGATAAAAAAATCCCCTAATCCACGAGAGACCGTGGAATTGCCTTCCTGGATAAGCTGAAATTAATATGTTCATCCTTATAAGCTGCTCTTGTAGTTCCACTTGAATAATTGCACTGCTCATTGCATCGGACAGAATGCTTGAATGAGCAAGTGCCCTTTGATACTAGTCCCCAATCGCTTTGACTATTTGCCCCAATCTTCTCGATCCTGTATAAGAGTTACAGGAGAATTCTACTTTTTGCCAAAGGAGGAGAACGATGGGTGATTTCCGGAAGACACTGCTGATTATCATTCTGTACACTGCATTGGCTGCATACTTGATCGCGCTGGTGTGGGCGGGTGTGCTCAGCGTGAAGATTTTATCGGATCCTGCGGTTGAACTGCCCAGCTTCATCAGTATCCTGATCATCACACTTGGGGGAACGATCGGGACGATCTTCGCTGGTTACCTGGGGATCACAATCCAGGATTATCATCGCAAACCTGATCGTAAAAGTGCATTCCTGGAGGTCCCCACCTTCCAGGGTAAATCGGCGGCAGAAGTTTTTACCGATCTCGATTTTGTGCGCTTTTTGACCGTGATCGTATACTTCGCCAGCCTAGTTGCAGCGGTCATTTTCTGGGCAAGCACGAACTTCAATGAAGAGGTCTTTCCAGTGATCAGCGACCTGGCATGGACTTTGGTAGGTGTGTTTGCCGGGATCTTGGCGCTGCTTGGAGATCAGTAGAATATCTGGATATTTGCTTCAGCATCCGAGCCCGGAATATGTTCCGGGCTCGTTTCTTGAACGAGGTCGATGGCCAGGCATTCAATTTAATTGAAGATTCGAACAATCTGCATCTGGCTCACTCAAGGGCTATCTGGCAGGTTGCTGTCAGAATGTATGAGCGATTAAGGTATACAAAGGAAACGTGAAGTGCAACTTATCACCCCTAAGTTGCGTACATATATATGAAGGGATGGAGGCTTTATTATGGAAAATCAGAACATGTATCCTGCAAGGCTTGAGATCGACTACCCGGAGAAGCTCGACCGTTGGACGACCTTTTTCCGCATCATCTGGATTATTCCTATTTTGATCATCCTGGGACTCGTCTCGGGAGCTGGTGAGACGGTGACTTACACGGTCTTTCTAAATGAAGCGGGCGAGGTTGTGAATAGAACGCGAGACACGGCCGGGGGATTAATCAGCGGTATCATGGCGGCGACACTGCTCATGATTCTCTTCCGTGAGCGTTATCCGCGCTGGTGGTTCGATTTTCAGCGTGAATTAGCTCGCTTCTCAGCGAGAGTCGCTGCTTACGGCGTGCTTCTCACGGATCAATATCCTTCCACAGTGGAAGAGCAGTCCGTGCACCTGGAGATTGATTACCCCGATGTTAAGCAGGATCTAAACCGCTGGCTGCCGCTGATCAAGTGGTTCCTGGCGATCCCGCACTACATTGTGCTGGCATTCCTTTACGTCGCCGCACTGTTTGTGGTGATCATCGCCTGGTTCGCGATCCTCTTCACCGGGAAGTACCCGCAGTCACTGTTCGATTTTGTTGTGGGTGTGGCACGCTGGACTCTGCGAGTCCAGGCATATGCCTTCTTATTGGTTACGGACAAGTACCCACCTTTTAGTTTGCAATAACTAAGAGATTTGCCATCCGATCCGGGAGCCTGATCCTGCTTCCCACTCCCCGGTCGCATGAAGAAAAGAGGCCGTCAAAGCCAGACGGTCTCTTTTCACAAATCAACATACCGGATGAATCGAAAGATCCTGACACATGATCCCTGATCAAGTTAACCGGAGTTCTCAATGAATATCGAAGCTGCTACAACTGACAATAAAAGCGTACTTGCCTTCTTTGTGCTCGCCTACCTGATCTCGTGGTCGATCGGTATACCGCTGGCCCTTGAACATCAGGGGATCATCTCGCAAATCCTGCCTGCATGGACCCACTATTTTGTCGGATTCGGACCGCTGCTCTCGGCGACGATTGTCACCGCGGTAAGCCGGGGTGGATCCGGGTTGAGAGACCTTGGTAAAAGAATGGTCCACTGGGCGAGTCCAAAATGGTGGCTCGTCGCACTGTTACCACTGCTCTTCGGTTTCGTTCTTCTAGAGCTTCAGAATCTCCTCACCGGAAATAACACCCCCCTGGCTGTGCTAGGTGAGATCCATTTCCTGCCACCTCTCGGTTTTGCTGCGCTTCCACTGTGGATATTCACATTTGGTTTTGGTGAAGAGACCGGTTGGCGGGGATTTGCACTACCGAGGTTGGAAAAGGAGCGGGATGCACTGTCGGCGACATTGATCCTGGCCGGGTTGTGGGCGTTCTGGCATCTCCCGCAGTTCTTCTACGTCTATGATCTGTCAATCGCCTTACTCGGTTGGTTGGTCGGGTTGTTCGCTGGTGCAATCCTGCTCACATGGCTTTACAACAGCAGCGGGGGGAGTATCCTGATGGTGGCCCTGTGGCATGGAAGCTTTAACTTCGTGAGCGCGTCGACTGCCGATACCGGCTTGCTGCCGTTTGCGGTCAGCGCGTTGGTAATCTTCTGGGCGATCACAATCCTGCGCCGTACAGATCCAAAAAGCTTGATTACAATCTGATGGGAGAAGATATGAATGCCGTCGTTTACCACAAGTATGGCCCACCTGAGGTTCTGAACGTCGAGCAGGTAGAAAAGCCCACACCAGAAGCAGATGAAGTGCTGATCAAGATCTATGCCACTACTGTACACATCGGCGATGTGCGCATGCGCATCCCCGATCCGTTCCTGGCGCGCTTGGTCAACGGCCTCTTCCGGCCCAGGAAGATCCCTATCCTGGGGATGGAGCTGGCAGGCGTGATTGAAGCAGGTGGAAGCAAAGTATCCCGCTTTAGACCGGGAGATTCGGTCTTCGCGTTCGCCGGGTTCGGTTTTGGTGCATACGCCGAATACATCTGCCTCCCCGAGCAGGGTACGACGAATACAGGTCTGGTGGAGATAAAACCGGAGAACCTGACCTATGAGGAAGCTGCAGCCGTGCCCGGAGGCGGGATGACGGCATTGAACCTTATACAGAAGGCCAACATCCAACCCGGATCCAACGTGCTGATCTACGGCGCTTCAGGTAGTGTTGGGACCTACGCTGTTCAGCTGGCCAAGCACAAAGGAGCAGAAGTCATTGGTGTGTGCAGCACGACGAACCTTGATTTAGTGAAATCCCTCGGGGCAGACAGTGTGTTCGACTACACTCGGGAGGATTTTACCAGTCATAAAGAGAAATATGACGTCATCATCGATGCGGTGCATAAACTCAATCCCCGAGATGCGAGGAAGGGTTTGAAATCAAACGGACTCTATCTTGATGTTCATA
>JASFLN010000279.1:0-3519 GCA_050118075.1 Anaerolineales bacterium | reverse complement strand
CGATGGGCGCTTCTTTCTTTTAAACAAAATGCTTCAGTCAGAGATTTCAATTGTTGCTTGATCCTAGAAGTCCTGTGAGCCTGAAGTTCGCGACAACTACCCTGCGTAGTCTGTATACCTTGCGATGAATGCAACCGAGCTTGAGTTTGACCACAGCTTATCCCAACGGTTCCCCATTTGGCTGATCAAATTTGGAATACCATGGGCGTTATTCACGCTCACAATCGCTACGGTCAGTGAACCGACTGCTGAAAATATCACGTTGTTCATCGCCATCCTAAGCAGTGGGTTGTACACCCTTTTACTGCGTCTGACGCGACCTCTATGGCTTTATAAACTATCCAGCGAACCGTTGCGCAACGCAGCACTCCTGGGGATCCTCAACGCGGCTTTGATCGAAACGCTGTTCTTGCTGGTCGAGAAAATTTGCGGGGCTGAAGGCGTGGCCGCTCATCCTAACCTACTCATCGATCTGTTGCTGACGATGCCATGGTACACAGCGATGGTGATTACCTTCGTACGGGTGCAGAATCGACGTCGATTCACCAGTGCCACGGTTCTTCTGCTGGGAGCGCTTTATGAGCTGGGCGGGGATGGATTTATCGGGCAGATCATTGGAATCCCACTCGGCACTTCTCAACTACTTGATCTTGAATTCTGGATCATGCTCGTCCTGCTGGTATTCTGGCAATTTATTCTTGTTTACAGCTCAATGCTGCTACCACCCAGCTGGCTGATTGAACTCGAACCCAACCCCGGACCACCGGTTGGATCAACCTGGCGAGATGCGCTCCGCCCCATGCTCTGGTTGATCCCGTTCACCGCTTATTTGTTGAGTGTGTTGGTCTTGATGGGATCTATCGCCAGCTGAGTGTGGAACTTCACAAATTTCCCGGGAGCGGCACGCGCGCGATGAGCAATCCAAAGGATCGCGCTCGCTATAACCCAGAAATGGGGATCTGTGACCAAGGCAGGGATGCCTGCAATTGCGATCGCAATCAGGACCAGCACCAGGCAAATAATCGATCTCATCCTTGATCAAGAGGGGAGAGTTCAGAGCATCGAAAAGTTATCACCACTCCGAGAGAGACAAAGCCCGCCGAAACTACCAGCAAGATTTCCTGTATCATCTACCCGTGCAGCATAAAGAATAAAGCAACTGCAAATCCACTCACTACCCCAAGTCCGCTTACCCTAATCAATACATCTCTGCGGATTGGGTCCGTAACTCCTATTCATGAAGTCACTTGCTGGGATCCAGAGTCAATTCCATCAGAGCGCTGCTACTTAACTGAAAAGAGCGCCTGGACGGGCATGTGGTCTGAGGCCTGTGTCTGGATGACCTCGATCTCAATCGGTCTAATGTCATCGGTATGCCAGAGCCAATCAATCCGTTTCTGAGGATCCAACGATGAGTAACTGTAGCCATCCCCATCCCCGGCCAATGCCCAGGCATCATTAAGACCAGCCTCTAAAATCAGCTCCATCTCGGGTGAACCAGGTTCAGCATTCAAGTCTCCAAGCACAATGGAATACCCTTCCCCGTTCCAGAATTGAAGTAAGTCCACCACCTGCTCCTGACGTGCCTGACTATCCGGAACGAGATGATGCAGGTGCGTCACAATAACCGTCAAGGGTTCCGATTCGCCAACATCAAGGCGCGCCCAGAGATATCCACGCCCGATCAACTTTCCGGCACGCGGCAGATCCCCCCAACCCCACTCAACAACTGGATAACGGGACAGCAGCGCATTTCCCCAGACTGGCTCCTCCGTCCCACGGAAGAGGTAGGTCATATCCAGGCGCTGTGCAAGCCAATAAGGCATATCCATGGAGCCATCCATAAAGCGCCCACGGGAGACTTCCTGCAATCCGATCACATCGGCTCCACTTGATTCAATCACCTGCGCTATCGCCTCCAGATCGCCTTGACCGTGCACATTAAACCCCGAGTGGATGTTGTACGTCATCACACGTACATTTTTAACGCTGGTTTCTTTGAAATCAGGATGTTTATCTGCAAGAGCCCAATTTCCGATTGGCACAAGCAGCAGTGCCAGGGCAGCGATTGGTGCAGCCGCATATCTCGAAGAGGTCACAGCTCTCGAACGCACGTGCACAGTTGCTTGAAGAATCAAAAGACCGGTGATAACCCCCGCTGCCGTCGGGAACATCGTACGGGGAAAAGGCAATGCAATATCTTGCGCTACATAATATCCAAATAGGAGGACCAAGAAGCTAATCATTCCAACCCCGTACATAATTGTTGTCCTGGAGATCCCCGTGCGAACGGCTTTCGTATTCGCGATCCCGGTGAGAGCAAGTCCATAACCAGCATATGTTTGGGTCAGGATCAGAATAAACAGAAATGACCAACCAGACCGGTCCGCCAGATAGCTTGATACTCCGAAGAAGGCTGCGAAGATTATTGCTAGCGCGGGATGAAGCGCGTGCGGATTCGTGTACCCCAGGTAGATCCCCACACAGGCTGCAAAATACCCCAGCATGACGATTCCAAAACTTAGCACCGGACTTAGACTCGCGACTTCGCCGAGATATCCTGGGCTTCCAAACATAAAAACTTGAAGCAATGTGAAAGGGCCAAAAATGGCTATAGATATGGCCGAGCCCCATTGGACTTCACTGTCCTTTTCATTTGCTTTGAACGGTTCGCGCCATAATGCAATAAAGACACACAAACTGAGCAAGGCAACGATAATGTCCGGAACAAAACCAGCAACGCTGCTGATCGGTCGGAATCCATAGAGTGCTCGCAGGCTTAATTCCACTGCGAATCCGAGCACGAACCCGAACACCCAGCGGTGGCTGCTATGTGCGCCAAGCGATCGAGTATGCCCAATGAAGATCGGCAGAAACATGAAAACTAAGGTCAAACCCGCAATGCTCAACCAGAGGTCCATTTCAGAATTGCGACTTACCTGCTCTATCAGCCGCAGCAGGGCTGAGCCCCCTGCAGTGATCCAAATGCTGAGACGCGAACCCATCAGACGCCGCAGGACTCCCGCAAACAACGCCACGATAAATGGCGCGAAGGCATAGGGCAGCAGACCGAAGGTGCCTACCATTTTCACATCTCTGAGGTACCAGCTTACGCTCGGTACAAACGAATGCAGGAGTTGTAAGCCCAGCGTTAATGTTAGGGTCGGAAGAACATAGTTCAGCATGCGTGAGAAGATCGTACCGGGTTTCGTTAGGCTCGCCATCATTCATCCCTCCCGGATCATTTTCCGTATAGATATATGTATCTGCTTACTTAATACCGTTTCAGGAGACAACCAAACCAGCCTGACCATATTAAAACTGGTTTAAATTTTGGGGCAATGGAGGATCGAAGAAAGATATTGGCTTAAGTTACATCCAGCCTACCCTCATTTCCATCAGCGTGCAATGGATCCATTTCACACTTCCAGCTAAACTCCGCAACAAGCAAAGTGAACTCCAGGCGCAACACCGAAAGACCATAACCTATGGATCCGAGCTTAAGTATTCTCAGCAAAC
>JASFLN010000278.1:0-3533 GCA_050118075.1 Anaerolineales bacterium | reverse complement strand
TACCCACGATTATCCCAGCATAAATAAACTGCCCCCGGCGATTTGGCCGGGGGCGGCTATCTTCACGGATCACTCCCCAAGCTAGGCCTCTCCTTCAGCGTGGGGGTCACCCTTTCGGACTACGTAATCCTCGACAAACAACAATTGGTCTCCTGCACGGCGGACAATGCCGAGCAACTCATCCATTGTTGAAACCTCTTCGAGCTGTTCATCGACAAACCAACGCAGGAAGTTTTGGGCGATATGATCTTTCTCCTCAATGGCAAGTTCCATGAGGTTGTTAATTTGCCGGGTCACTTCCATTTCCCAATCAAGCGCCATTTGCACCGCCTCTTCGGCAGACCCAATGCTCTTTGGTGTCGCGCCAATCTCGGGGATGTTAACCGTCCCGCCCGCGTCCAGGATATAGTGCACAAATTTCATCGCATGCACACGTTCCTCATCCGACTGTCGGAAAAAGAACGAGGCCAATTCCACCAGTTGTTCTTCCTCAAAATACGAGGCGATCTTGATGTACTGATTCGAGGCCCCTAGTTCGCTCCCGATCTGAGCGTTCATCGCTTCATTTAGTTTGTTGCTGATTAACATTACACAACTCTCCCTTCAAATAAAGGGATCGAGTGGATCTCGATCCTGGAACTATTTCAATCTTATGCTCTTTGCATTAGATCTATATTTGAATTCGTGCTTCAGCTGCTGCACAGAGGATACTATGAGCTAAGACCGAGGTACTCGAGGGCGTATTGCGCATCTTCGTAGTTAGGATTTACAGCAAGCGCTGCTCGAAAATCAGCAATCGCACCACTCACGTCACCGAGCCGGTATTTCGCCCAACCCCGCCAGAGGAGCGATTCCTCTGCCTTCGCGGTCCGATTAAGCGTCGCCTCAGCCAACTTAATGACCTCCTCCGTGCGCCCTGAATGAAAATAGGCGATGTAGGGTCCAAACTGGTAGCGTGTAAAGCGCCAGGGTAGCCCCAGGCTTAAGGCTTGATCGTAGGCTTCACTGGCTTCACGATAGCGTTCAAAGAAGACCAGATTGGTCCCTAGATTGAACCAGGCGTAGGCATCCTCGGCGTTGAGCTCAATCTCTTCACGTGCGGTTTCAAGGGCGCGCTGCCGGTTAACATTTCGATCCAGATTGTCGCCCAGAATATCCTCCAACGGAGGCTGGTCGTTGGCTGGATATAGATACATGTATGCCCGATTGAATTGGCGCCAGCCTTCATTCAGTTCCTGAAATGTCACGTGTCGGTCAGGCCCGATGAACGAGTCCTGCCCGATGAAGACCGATTCAGCCTCATCATATCCAGTCAGCAGCATATAGTGCCCTGCCCACCCGGCATCGGGTCCATCGCTCTCAATAACATACCCCTTCTCAACAATCACCGGATATCCTTCGGCTAGAAAGGCCTTTAAGATCTGCAGCGTACCGTCGACGCGGTAATCCGCATTAATCCAGCCGGCACGGTTACGCACGAAATAGATCAGTTCGTCGATGTTGACATTTTTATCGCCGCGATCCGGTTTGAGGAGGTCGGAAATATCAAATTGATCCCCTTCCCAGCCGTAATAACGTAAAGCCAGAGCCAGCGTAGCAGGACCACAGTTGTTCCAGTCCTGTTTCTCCCACTCAGGCGGCTCCAACACAACCCGCTCAGGTAATGGTGTCGGAGTAGGCTGTGGGGTTGGCGTGGGCAAATCGGGTCTCACCGCTAAGGTTGATGTTGGCATCGCGGTTGGCAAATTCAATACTTTTGAGGCGCTGACAGGGGTCGGCAACGTGTCCCCAGGATAAATCCATGACCTGACGATCCCCACTGCCGCATCAAGACGCCACTCCAGGTGATATTTAACGAGCGGGATCTGGTAGATTCCGAAGAAAAGGGCTGCGGTGAGCACCGCTCCCAGGAAAAACAGCAATAACTTTTCACGCATACGCGCATTATAACAACCTTTTTAGTCCAATTCGTGTGTTTCTCGTCCAGGCTTTCTGTCCACAGTTTGTAAGATTTTGTTCATCTTTTCTGGCTACAATGCGAAGTAGCAAGTGCAGGAGGATAAGTATGGAATCAACAAGAAGAACGCCATCCATCAGCTTGGGGGCATCACTCGCCGGACTGCTGGTTTTACCCTGGCTGGCTTTAACTTTTCTAGGGAATCAATTACTGGGATTGCCTTTCCCCCCCTTCGTACTCTTCGATTGGATTGCCAGGACTCTACCCGGTGGTTTGATCACCTTCGGAATCGACAGTATTGTCGCCGTTGTTGACGGATTGGGGATCGGTCCTATTTCAGAAACGACAAAAACTGTGGAGCGCATCATCGCATTGGTGATCTTTTTTGGTATTTTGACGATTATCGGAACCTGGATTGCGTTCCGGGCAAGAAAGCAGGATCGTGTCAAGAGCAACACTGCACTGCTGTGGATTCTGGGATTAAGTGTGGTCATGCTCTTGCTCAATGCGAGCTTAGGTTTTGAGCCGGTCGGATTCCTGGCCAGCGCTTTCTGGTACTTGATGCTCTTTGCTGCGTGGTTTTTGATGCTATTCTGGCTCTTCCAACTTGCACCTAGTGCACTCTCCGAGGAACCCGATGCGCCGATGTCCCGCCGCGAATTCATTTATCTTGTTGGAGGCGGCATCGTGACCATTGGGGTCGGATCACTGGCTATAACCCGCCTGATGAATGGCTCAGACACAGGCGGAGAGAGCAGTAATATCATCCAACTCAGCGACCTCGAACAGACTTCCGGGCAGGCGGCGTCACCCTCTACGGATGAACTCCAGAACCGCATCGAACCCGTACCCGGGACGAGAGCGGAAATCACCCAGCAGGGCAAATTCTATAACGTAGATATCAATGCTTTGCCCCCGAGCGTAGACGGCGAATCCTGGCGGTTGACGTTTGATGGGCTTGTCAACAACCCGACCGAATACTCACTGGACGATCTTCGCAGTAAACGATCGGTGAGTCAGGCGATCACACTCTCCTGCATTTCAAATCCGATTGGTGGGGACCTCATCAGCACAGCGGTGTGGACAGGTGTCCCCCTCAAAGATATTCTCGAAGAAGTCAGGCCTCAGGACCAGGCGGTAGAAATTCGCATGCAAGCGGAAGATGGATTCTACGAAAGTATCAGTCTTGAGGATGCGATGGACCCACGCACTTTGCTGGTCTACGAGATGAACGGTGAACCACTCCCCCAAGAGCACGGTTACCCGCTCCGTATCTACATCCCCGATCGTTACGGAATGAAGCAACCGAAATGGATCGTCAGCATGGAAGCCATCGACCGGGAAGGGGATGGGTACTGGGTTGACCGCGGCTGGAGCGAGGAAGCCTATGTCCGCACGACCTCTGTCCTTGATAGCGCGGCGACCGGTTCATCCGATGGCGGGGTGGTCCCTATTGGCGGCATTGCCTACGCCGGGGCCAAAGGCATCAGCAAGCTTGAGGTACAGATCGACGATGGACCCTGGCAAGAGGCGCAGCTGCGTATCCCCGCATTGAGCCCACTCACCTGGGTGCAGT
>JASFLN010000277.1:0-3538 GCA_050118075.1 Anaerolineales bacterium | reverse complement strand
ATTTAAGCAAGCCTGCGAACTGTTGTTGAATGGCGATGGTGATTGGATCGATGTCGGTTTTGTGAAAGGAGGTTATTTCCCTGAAGGAAGGTACTTTGGCAACGGCGTGGGTATCGGGTTCGATGCTGTCGTTGGTTTTGAGGCGCTGAAGATGAAGCGCTTGCAGGGGTTCATCTCCTATCTCGTCGCAGCGTTGAAAACGATCTACCTGTATTATCAGGCTCCGCAAGTCCGCATCGAACATGACCAGGGCTCTCTTGAGCAGTGCTCATTAATGGTTTCAATCATGAACGGCAGGCGCATGGGGGGTGGTTTCATGATGGCTCCATCCGCCGAGACAAATGATGGCTTCCTGGATATCTGCCTCGCTGAAGAGGTCAGCAAAGCCGGTATCTTCGCGCTGATAGCTCGTTTCATGGCCGGCACACAAGCTTCTCACCCGGCTATCTCCACATTTCAAACACGCAGGATCAAGGTGTCGGCACTGGAGGGCAGTTTGCCAGCTCACGCAGATGGCGAAACGCTTTGTGAGGCCGGTGATCAGCTTTCGATCGAGATCCTCCCTCAACAGGTCTTCATCTTGCGAAACAAACCCAAGACAACGGTATGAGCGTAACACGTAAGGCGGTAAATACCGCGCTTCGGGCGGTGACAAACATGCTGTGTCGGATTGACGATCAGCAGATGACCAAGATCCCGGAGCGTGGACCTCTACTGCTGGTCACGAATCACGTCAATTTCCTTGAAGCACCAGTACTGATCTCACGCATCCAACCCCGCCCATTAACTGGCTTTGTGAAAGTCGAAACCTGGGATAATCCTGTGATGGGTGTCTTATTCAGTGTTTGGGGCGGCATTCCGGTTCATCGAGGCATGCCGGACCGGGAAGCCATACGTAGAGGGCTGCAGGCTCTAGATGATCAATACATCCTGGGTGTGACGCCTGAAGGAACCCGCAGCGGTGATGGTATACTCCGCAAGGGTCATCCCGGTGTCGTCACGCTTGCCCTCAAGAGCAACGCACCGATCCTGCCGCTGGTCTTCTATGGTGGCGAGAATTTTTGGGACAACATCCGGCGCTTCAGGCGGACTGATTTTTACATCGTCGTCGGGGAACCGTTCAGAGTGAATATCCAGGACACAGCTCCCTCACGGAAGCTCCGCATGCAAGTGCTTGAGCAAATCATGTATCAGCTGGCTGCATTATTGCCAACCCGATACCGGGGCGCATATTCTAACCTACAGAACGCCAGGTACGACCATCTTGTCTTCTCAGATTCACACCGAAATAATCTGAAGCGTTTCCGATGATTATTTCTTCTACTCGTTAGCAGCAATGGACTTTTACCCTCCCGGTAGAGATATACCCGAACATCTGGAAGCCTCCGACTTCGTTCTGCGCCCGTTGCAAGTTGGCCACCTCCATCTCGACTACGATGCCGTGATGGAAGAACCAGCCTATCTGCGTTCCTGGAGCCAGAGCGGATGGCCGTCCGATGATTTTACATTGGCTGAAAACCGTCTAGATCTTGAGCACCACGAGCTCGAACACCGTAAAGGCACCGCGTTTACATACACCGTGCTCTCAAAGGAAGGCGACCATTGTCTCGGTTGTGTCTACATCACTCCGATCGGTGAACGAATCGCATATGAGAAGGTCCTCCAAGCTACTGAAACGAAGCTTCCTGATTACACGGCCGACGTCTGCTTCTGGGTTCGCCCTTCACTCCACAATAAAGCTGTAGATCGTCGGTTGCTCTCAGCGCTCAGTGACTGGTTCACGGATGAATGGGCATTTGAAAGGATCTACATTCATACGAGTGCGGAGGACCGCCGACAGCAAAAAATATTTAAGCAGGCTGAATTACAGTACGTTTCGAACTTCAAAGCCCGGGATCCAAGACCGGGTCATTGGTTCCTTTACCTCTTCCTCAAATAACTACATCGAGCAGCTCTTGTGGACTAAAGCCACACGTTCGCGCTGAGATAATAGGATAAAATAAGTCATATTCTCTGGCTGATTTGAGGGTGATCCGTATGAAGAGCAGCGATGTAGAGACCGTCGAAGAATACTTGAATGGCCTACCTGCCGAACGCAGACAGGATATTGAAGACCTGCGGGCATTGATCCTCGAAAACCTGCCTCAAGGCTATGTAGAGACGATCAACTGGGGCATGATCTCGTACGAGGTGCCCATCGAAAGGTTTGCGGAGACTTATAACGGCAAGCCGCTTGCATACCTTATGTTAGCGGCACAGAAAGATCACAATTCGCTCTATATGATGGGTGTTTATGGCGATCCCGAAAAAGAGCAAAGATTGAGGCAAGCGTATAAGGAGGCCGGCAAGAAGATCGACATGGGCAAATCCTGTGTGCGCTTCAAATCGCTGGATGACCTTCCCAAGCAAACGATTGCAGATCTAATTGCAAGCACCGAGGTTGAGGATATGATTTCCATCCATAACCGTGTTCATAATAAGTAACCCGGGCTATTGATCATGAAAGAATCAAAATACCATCCGCTAGCAAAGAAATTTTCGGACCAATATACGTTTCAGACTCGACTAATCCAACAATTGGTTGAAGGAGTAACCGACGAAGAAAGCCTGCTTCAAATGCGATTTGAGGCTAATTGCATGAACTGGATCCTGGGCCACGTCATCTCCCGGCGCCAAAGTGCGCTTGAAGCTTTAGGATCCAAAGCTCTTTGGGGAGAGTCGCAGCTGGCACGCTACCAGACCGGTTCAGAGCCGATCCATGATCCGGACCAAGCCATCGAGTTCTTAACTCTTTGCCAAGATCTAGAGCGATCATTGGAATTACTCCAATCTGCATTGCTTGATGCAGACCATGCCATGCTTGACCGAGTTGTCGTGAACGACCGAGGGAAAAAAACTGCTGCTGACCATATAGACGGCTTCCTATGGCATGAGACCTACCATATTGGTCAGCTTGAAATCCTGAATGCTTTCATCCAGTCAACCCACTGATCCGTATAAATAAATGAGCGCCACAAAGGGCGCTCGTGTAAAGCATTCAGAAATTGACGAGCCTTAATGCGTTATCGAGAACAGCTCCCTCCGCCTTTATTGGAGAAGTTAATCGCACGTGCAAGCTCAATCGCTTTCTGAAGCTGTTGCTGTGAAGGGCTATCATCCTGCAAGAGCAATAGAATTCTGTGCAAGGTTTCAGCGTAGGTTAGATCCTGCTTCCCGTCGGCATCCTTAATCACATCGTCCCAATCCACAGGCCCGTTCACAAAATTAAGCCAGGCGGTGAGCAATTCTGCACGCGCTTGGGCAGATTGATCCATATCCTTAAGGATAAACTCTTCTAATGCGTTAATCGCCTCAGCATCCATGTCGCCGAACGCTGAACTGACAAAACCGCTCAGAATGCTTAGATGGGCTCGAAGCTCCCCTTCCAGACCTGCATCTTTGTTCTTCTTCATGAAGTAGGAGATCCAATCCCCTAATGAAGCCTGGCAGGATTGATTATTTCGCACCAGGACCTTCATTTCGATTGTATCTTCACCAC
>JASFLN010000276.1:0-3547 GCA_050118075.1 Anaerolineales bacterium | reverse complement strand
CATCGGCGAACGCATGGCAGAGCGGGTAAAAATCAACATTGGTTCAGCTTATCCACTCAAAGAAGAAAAGACGATGAGCGTGCGCGGTCGCAATCTGGTAAGTGGTCTCCCAGAAGCGATCGAAGTTTCCTCGGTCGAGATCCGCGAGGCGTTATCTGGATCGGTGAAAATCATCGTTGACACACTGCGTGACGCGATCGATGAGACACCTCCTGAGATCATCGCTGACCTGATGGAAGAAGGGGTATGTCTGGCTGGTGGAGGGTCACAGCTGCAAGGTTTAACTGAGCGAGTCGCGAATGAGCTGCGCATGCGAGTGTGGCAAGCGGAGGATCCGATGACGTGTGTTGCACGTGGTGCGGGTCTAATCCTCGAAGACTTCGATTATCTTGGCCGCTTCTTGACGGGTTTAGAGCGCGTGCCCGGCTAAATCCAGGCTCAAAACGACACCCCTGTAATTCTTAGAGATTGTCATCATGAAAAGGTTTTCGTCCAGATTTCTGGTTGCCGCGATCTTGCTGCTGATTGCAACAGGAACTCTGGTGCTGTACCAGGCCGGCTTTATAACTCCGCTGCAGAGCACCATGGCCCGCCCGATGACCGGCGTCCAGAATTGGTTTGCAACTCGCTATGTCGCCCTTAGAGACTTGCTGACCTCACCGCGAGATATGACCGCTTTACGGGAAGAAATCAACCGCCTGGAGACTGAGAACGCTTTCCTTCAACAGGAGGTGATCGCGTTGCGCGAGCAGGCTGCGGAAGCCGAAGTTCTTGCTGCGCTCCTAAATTACGCCCGCACCCAACCTGAAAATCGCTACCTGGCCGCTAATGTGATCGGAAAAGACGTGAGCCCCTTCCTGCGCTCGGTACTGATCAATCAAGGATCCGACGCGGGGCTCGCGCGAGGAATGCCGGTTGTCACTGCGCGGGGTCTCGTCGGCCGCGTGGTTGAGGTCTTCGCTACGTATTCACGCGTCGAGTTGATCACCGATCCCGAAAATGCGGTTAACGTCAAATTTCAGAACGCACGTGCAGAGGGCATTCTCACCGCACGCATCAACGGCGAGATGTTTGTTGACCTAATCGATTTGGACGCCAACATCGAACAGGGTGAACTGGTGCTTACCTCCGGTTTGGGTGCCAAATACCCCCCTGATATTCCAGTTGGCAGTGTGGTCAGTTTGCGACGAAGGGATTTCGATCTCTTCCAAACCACAATCGTGCAGCCGAGTGTATCGTTCGACGATCTGCAGGTGGTTCTCGTGATCACAAACTTCACCCCATTTAATCTTGAGGAATAGAGCCGAGGATATCTTCGCATGGCTTATTTGATTGGGGTTCCTCTCTTAGCGTTACTTGCGATCCTTCAATCCACCATGTTCGCTGACTTTGGATTCTATGACGGCCGTCCCGACTTGGTCCTTCTAGCTGTCACGGGTTGGGCATTGACAGGCGAAGGGGAACAGGCGATGCTCTGGGGCTTTATCGGAGGTCTATTCCTGGACATGCTCTCTGCCTTGCCATTAGGGACTTCCAGCATTGCCCTCATTCTCGTCGCCTATTTGGTATCCTTATACTCCCGGAGGATTTGGGAGGTAAATCTATTGATGCCGCTGGGTGTTACATTGATCGCTTCGATATTGTTCCACAGCATCATGTTGCTCGCGTTGCTTCTATTCGGGCGACAAATTCAGCTTGACTACGCATTCATACGTGTTATCTTACCCAGCACATTTATCAATTTACTTCTCACGCTTCCAATTTCCCAGGGTCTTGCCGGCTTGCAGCGCCGTATCTACCCACCAGAGGTTGAAGTCTAATCATATTGGTACGCTATGGACGAGTCTAATTACGGACGTATCCCTCAATTTCGGTTACGATTACTGTATGCAGTGATCATCATCATGCTGCTGATCTTCACCGGCAGGTTGTTTTTCCTGCAGGTGATAGAGCATGACACCTATATCGCGCAGGCTCGCGATAATCGTCTCGATGAAGTCAGCATTCCCGCCCCGCGCGGCGTAATCTACGACCGCAACAATTACCAGCTCGTTCGCAATATACCTTCTTTCCGGGTAACGATCACTCCCGCGCTGCTCCCTGATAGTCAAGCCGAGATCGAGGCTATATACCGGCGGATTTCCGAGTTGACCGGTGTTCCTATCGACCAAGAAGGCCCTCCCGCCGCGCCATGTGTTCCTGGTCGCGGGATAAGACAGCTTGTGTTAGAAGGAGATACCAACAGCCCTTATGATGCCTGGCCTGTAGCCTGCGATGTCGATGAGGATGTCGCCCGTATCTTAAGAGAAGAACAGATCGATATGCCCGGCGTCGAGGTCACCGCAGTCCCGATCAGGGATTACACCACCGGTGGACTTACCGCTGCGTTGATTGGATATCTGGGCCCTATCCCGGCCGTCTTACAGGATTTTTACGAGGAACAAGGGTTTATCTCGGATCGGGATAAGGTGGGCTACGCAGGTATCGAGGTTGGATACGGTGGTTTGTATCAGGAAATCCTGGCTGGTCAAAATGGCTTTAAGGTCGTTGAGCAGGATGTCGCTGGACAGGCGCTCAGAGAGGTCGGTGAATTCAGCCAACCCACTCCGGGCAACAGCCTGAGACTGACCATTGATACACGCCTGCAGTCGGTGGCGCGTACTGCGTTGGAGAACCGCATGGATTTCACGCGACGTTCTGCAGGTCTTGAACGCGCCCCCCTGGGTGTCATCATTGCGATGAATCCACAAACCGGTGAAATCCTGGCAATGGTCTCCCTGCCCAGCTACGAGAACAACCGTTTTGCACGTTTCATCCCGCAGGATTACTATCAGGAACTCGAACAGGATGACCGCGGTAATCCTCTCACCAACCATGCCATCGCCAGCGAGTTTCCCCCCGGCTCGACGTTTAAGTTGGTCACGGCGACCGGGGCGCTCAACTCTGGCGTTATTACCCCGGAGCAAAAGCTCAACGATCCAGGCAAAATCACGATCGAAAACAAATATTTCCCGACTGATCCTGGTAAGGCAAAAGACTTTGTGTGCTGGAAAGAAGATGGTCACGGCGATGTCGATTTCGTGCACGGTATCGCTTATTCCTGCAATGTCTATTTCTACAAGATCGGGGGAGGATATCAGAACGAAGTACCCGGTGATGGACTCGGTGTCGATGGGGTCAACCTCTACGCACCAGCGCTCGGATATGGTGCCCCATTAGGAATTGATCTCCCCGGCGAAGAAAATGGATTGATCCCGAACAGGGACTGGAAGCGTATTAACCTGGGAGAAAACTGGTCGACCGGGGATACATACAACACCGTTGTAGGTCAGGGGTTTGTCAGCGCCACACCGCTTCAGGTATTAACCTCCGTCGCAACACTCGCCAACGGCGGCAAAGTGATGTGGCCACACGTCGTTCAGCAAGTTTTGGATGGTGAGGGCAACGTCATTCAGCGCTATGAACCTTGTGTACTCTGGGACATCGCTGACGGCCAGATCACTCCACTGGATGAAATCGCCGCAGATTGCCCAACCATGCCGCCCGA
>JASFLN010000275.1:0-3569 GCA_050118075.1 Anaerolineales bacterium | reverse complement strand
CGAATGCAAATAACACGACAGGCGGATTATGCCGTCCGTGCCGTGCTTTACCTTGCTGAGCTCAGCAACGGTCGTAGGGCACCAACAAGCGAGATCGCGCGTAAGCAGCACATCCCCCCCTCATTCCTCGCTAAAATCGTTTCACAGCTATCTGTTGCAGGGGTCGTACAGACCTCGCGCGGCGCACGTGGGGGCGTTTCCCTGGCTAGACCATCGGATGAGATTTCACTGCTTGAGGTGGTTGAGGCCATCGATGGACCGATTGCATTGAACGAATGCGTGCTCGATCCCAAGGCTTGTGTCTTTGGTAACAATTGCACTGTACACGAGGTCTGGTGCAAAGCACAGGCGGAGCTGGTTGATAAACTGCGCGCCACACATTTCGGAGCACTCGCTGCCTGAGAACCCCTCCAAAATATTGAATCGAAAATCAAGAACGACCCGGCCGATCGGCCGGGTCGTTTAATTTCTGGTGAGCAACGCTTTTTGATCAGCTCGCAAGCAGGTCCTATAATCAAGTCAATCGTTGCTAAGGAGGCTCACTACAATGCAGGTCTCAGAAGCTATTCGATTGAAACGGGCGGTGCGTTCGTTCAAGGACAAAAAGCTCACCAAAGCACAGATTCACACCATACTAAATGCCGGACGCAGGGCACAATCCGCAAAGAATCAACAACCATGGCAATTCATCGCTATCACGGATTCAAAGATTCTCAAAGCTCTCTCTAAGCTCGGGACGTACGCCGGACACCTGGCTGGCGCAGCACTGGGAGTGGCGATCCTGACCCCTGACCCGGCTCAACGCTGGTCGATCATGTTCGACGCCGGCCAAGCGGCTGCATATATGCAACTCGCAGCATGGGAAATAGGCATTGGATCCTGCCCGGGGACGATCTACCAACCTGAAGACGCCCGGACACTGCTCGGTTTCCCGGATGACTGGCACATCCGGGTTGCACTCTCATTTGGGTACCCGGAAGATAAGCAGGTGCTGACGAAAGACCCCGCTTCTGGCGGCAGGATCGATCTCGATGAAATCACACATTGGGACCGCTGGAGTGCATAAAGTATGCATCGCGGCATGTTATAGACACCCCTCAACAAAAAAGCGGAGGTTGTGATGACCAAGGCACGCACAGTCAAGGCCCCACGCGGCTCTGAGCTGAGTTGCAAATCATGGCAGATCGAGGCTCCATTCCGCATGCTTCAAAACAATCTCGATCCTGAAGTTGCCGAACGGCCTGAAGATCTAGTCGTCTATGGTGGACGCGGCCAGGCAGCTCGGGATTGGGAATCATTTGAATGCATCCTCTCAACCCTGCAAGAGATGGAGATCGATGAAACCCTGCTGGTTCAGTCCGGGAAACCGGTCGCAGTCTTCAAGACGCATATCGATGCACCGCGCGTCTTGATTGCGAATTCAAATCTTGTTCCTGCCTGGGCTACCCAAGAGCACTTTGACCAGCTCGCCGCAAAAGGGCTGATCATGTACGGACAAATGACAGCTGGCTCATGGATCTACATTGGCACACAGGGCATCCTGCAGGGAACCTATGAGACACTGGGGTCACTCGCACAGCAGCGCGGTTGGCCTTCACTGAGAGGAAAATTCGTCCTCACAGCTGGTTTAGGGGGCATGGGAGGCGCGCAACCTCTGGCGATCACCATGAATGAGGGTGTAGGGCTCATTGTGGAGGTCGACCCGGCTCGGGCAATGCGCCGACGCGAACATGGGTATGTTCAGTTCGTCGTCGATGAAATTGAAGAGGCAATGACGCTTGTAGATGAAGCTGTCCAGGACGAAGAGCCCCGTTCGGTCGGCCTGATTGGCAACGCTGCCGATATTTTTCCGGAACTAGCCTTACGAGGCATTACACCGGATGTCGTAACTGACCAAACCCCGGCACATGATGTTCATTCATACATCCCACATGGCCTTTCCATCGAAGAAGCGGATGCACTGCGGGGCGATGATCCTGAAGAGTATGCCCGTCGAGCGATGGCTTCCATGGCACGGCATGTCGAGGCGATGCTCGCCTTCCAGAAGGCCGGCGCGGAGGTCTTCGATTACGGCAACAACCTGCGTCAGAGAGCCTATGATCACGGAGTCAAAGAGGCTTTCTCGTTCCCCGGATTCGTCCCCGCCTATATCCGCCCGCTGTTCTGTCTGGGTAAAGGACCATTCCGCTGGGTGGCATTATCCGGCGATCCCGAAGATATTTACCGCACCGATGAAGCCATTATTGAGCTGTTTCCCGACGACGAACATCTACACCGATGGCTGCGAATGGCAAAAGAGCAGGTACATTTCCAGGGCTTACCCTCACGAATCTGCTGGCTTGGCTATGGTGAACGCGCCCGGGCCGGGCTGCGCTTCAACAAAATGGTAGCCGATGGAACGCTGAAAGCTCCGATCGTCATCGGTCGCGATCACCTGGACGCTGGATCGGTCGCCTCGCCTAATCGTGAGACCGAAGGCATGCTGGATGGCAGCGATGCGATCAGCGATTGGCCCCTGTTGAACGCCATGCTGAATGCTGTCGGTGGCGCAACCTGGGTTTCGTTCCATCACGGAGGGGGCGTCGGAATTGGCTACAGCCAGCACGCCGGCCAGGTCATCGTTGCAGACGGCACTCCCGAAGCAGCTATCCGGCTCGAACGTGTACTCACAACCGATCCAGGGCTCGGCATCGTACGTCACGCGGACGCTGGCTATGAAAAAGCCATTGAGGCTGCCCACAAATATGGCATTCAAATGCCGATGCTCAAATAGAGCTGATGTATGGACCAATTGCGGCCCGATAAAACCCGAAGTTTCAATGGGGTACAATCGAGCGCATGATTATGCTTAGAAAACCCTGGATTGGTTTCCTGTCTGCTTTGGTTCTGTTGGCTGTGCTGACAAGCATGGGTCCAGTCGAACGTAGCCTCGGAGTAAACGTACGCATTGTCTACCTGCACGGGGTCTGGGTTTGGACCGCGCTGCTTGCACTCGGCGCCTCTGCATTGCTTGCCTTACCCGGAGCTTTCTTGGATCACAAGTTCAGTCAACGTTGGTCGAAAGCACTTGGTCAAGCTGGCATGCTCTTCTGGATTACCTACCTCCCGCTGAGCATCTGGACCATGCAGGCGAACTGGAACGGCCTTTATCTTGCCGAACCACGCTTCAAAATCGGATTGGACTTCGCTGTGATTGGAGTGCTACTGCAAGCAGCCATCTTGATCATCACCCAGCCACGGGTGGCAAGTATTTTGAACCTATCGTTCTTTATTGCACTGGTTGTTTCACTAAACCGTGCAGAACAGGTGATGCACCCGCCTTCACCAATTATGACCTCGGACTCACTCTTAATTCGCGGGTATTTCTTCATCCTGCTCGCAGTGGCAATCTGCACAGGAATCTTGCTCACCCTGTGGATCGGTGATCCTCGCCCAGGCCGAGATACATGAACAGTGAAGACCTGAAACCGCTGCGTCTGCAACTGACCATCTTCTCCATCACCAGAATCTTAATTAACACCGGTTTCAGATTGATCTATCCATTCCTGCCCACCATTGCGCGCGGGTTG
>JASFLN010000274.1:0-3581 GCA_050118075.1 Anaerolineales bacterium | reverse complement strand
CAAACGAAACCGGGTCGATGACGACGTGGATGTCGTCATGCACGATCTCAACGTCATCTTCACGGGGGTTACCCTCGAAAGCCATCCCGTATTGATAGCCGGAACAACCGCCTCCGGCGATGAAAACCCTGAGAGCGTGGTTTTCAAGCTGTTTTTCCTGCATCAAAGCACGGATGCGTTCAGCGGCGGTGTTGGTGAGCGAAATATTGGTTGTTTCGATGCCCAACAGCTCATTGGTTTCGTTCATCGATAGTGCCTCCGTTCGATTTGCTGCCGTTACCTGTGTAAAAGCCCGAATTCGGAGTTAATTTATCAGTATATATAGCCCTTGTCAATCCATCAGCCGGCAGCGAGGAGGGTAATGGGAGAATCTACCCACAAATTCATGGGGTGATTCTGGAGGTTAAATGCTGTGTCTTGACATGGAAATTGGGGAAAGTATAATCTTGACTGGGTCGGGGGCCTGGCAACGGGACAGGTGGCAGGCCCCTTTTCGCGGAGGTATGCATGACTGAAGAAGAGAAGCAGGATTCCCCAAGTCCAGAAATTGAAAACGAATCGGAGTTTGAAATTCCTGAAGAACTGCGTGGGCAAGTCACCATTACCACGCTGGATAAACTCTATAACTGGGGGCGTCGCAATTCCGTATGGCCGATGATGTTCGGGCTCGCGTGCTGCGCGATCGAGATGATCTGCGTAGCTGCGAGCCGGTATGATTTCTCACGCTTTGGTATGGAGGTCATGCGCCCCAGTCCGCGCCAATCCGATCTTATGATCGTATCCGGGACCGTGACCAAGAAGATGATTCCCCAGATCGTACGGCTCTATAACCAAATGCCAGAACCCAAGTATGTCCTTGCGATGGGCGCCTGTGCATCCGGTGGGGGCCCGTTCAAGGAAGGGTATAACGTGGTTTCCGGAGTGGATAAGTTTGTACCTGTGGATGTATATGTACCTGGTTGTCCACCCACGCCTCAGGCGCTGCTTCACGGTTTAATCACGCTTCAGGAAAAGATCGATAAGCAGTCCATTCAGTCTGTTCGTTGGTATGGTAAGGAAGCTTCCGAACCGATCCCGATACCGATCCTTGGTCCTGATTTGATCGATCCTCGTGATATCCCCAGTTTTGAGCAAAAGCGAGCTGGGGTCAAAGAAGAAGCACCCGTCGAAGCGGAAGCAGAGGCCTAGGCCGGGTGCTCCAAGTACAAACCAAAGGTCACAATTCATATGGCGGAAATTGAGTCTACAAAAGCTTTCGATCAGCTAAAAGCCAAGTTTGGTGAGGCTGTCATTGAAGACCAACGTGAGGGCTACTCAGGTTACATCGTAGCTAAAGAAAACCTGGTCGAGTTTGCTACGTATGCGCGCGACACGCTTGGATACGATTATCTTTCATCGGTCACTGGTGTCGATTATCTTGCTGATGAAAAGATGGAAGTTGTCTATCACGCCTATCGCACAAGCGGCGGGCCGGCCTTGATCTTCAAAACTCAGGCATCACGGGACAACAGCGTGGTACCAACCCTCGTGCCTGTTTATCCTGGAGCGGAATATCAAGAACGCGAAGCCTGGGACTTATTCGGGATTAAATTCGAGGGACATCCCGACCTCCGACGTATTCTGCTCTGGGAGGGTTTTCATGGACACCCGATGCGCAAGGATTGGAAGGAACCCTATTTTGAAGAGGATCAGAAGCCATTCGGGAGCCGCTGGCCCGAAGGCAATGTCTATCGTATAGAAGATAAAGTTCCATTCAACAAGAACGTGAATTATCCTGACGACTTCACTCCGGAAGGTTGGGTACCCGATGGTGAGGGAACCCTATATGCCTCTTTGGGGAAGATGGAAAAGAGCAACGGGAGCAATGGGCGCGGCATTGACACGGATCATATCATCGTCAACCTGGGCCCTCAGCACCCTTCAACCCACGGTGTATTCCGTATGGTTGCGGAGCTTGACGGTGAGACGATCATCGATCTGAAACCCGTTATGGGCTATCTGCACCGTAATCATGAGAAAATCGGTGAACGCAACACGTACATCATGAACATGCCGTTCACTGATCGCCTTGACTACATATCTTCGATGAGTAATAACTTCGGATATGCAATGGCGGTTGAGAAACTGATGGATATTAAACCGCCGGAACGCGCCGAATATATCCGCGTGATCATGGCGGAGCTCACCAGGATCGTTAACCACTTCTGGGCGATTGGTTTCTTGCTCAACGACCTGGGGGCGTTCTTTACACCGGCGCTGTATGCGATCAACGAACGTGAACTTATCCTTGATGTTTTTGAGGCCGTCTCCGGATCACGGATGATGTGCAATTATTTCCGCTTTGGCGGTTTAGCGCGCGACCTGCCGCCAGGTACAGCGGATGTGCTGCACACACTGGCTTATGATCGACTTCCGGAGAAGATTGATGAATTGGAGCGATACCTGACCGAGAATGAGATCGTTCGCAGTCGCGGCGAAGGTGTTGGTGTTTTGACTGCCGAGCAAGCTATCGGTTTCTCGGCTGGTGGTCCGGTACTGCGTGCATCGGGTGTTCCTTACGACGTGCGCAAAGCCGAGCCGTATTCGATCTACGACCGTTTCGATTTTGATGTGGCCGTACGGTACAACGGAGATGTCTACGATCGGTATTTGATCAGGGTTGATGAGATCCGGGAAAGCATTAAGATACTTCAGCAAGCCGTGAAGGATTTACCGGAAGGTGAGATCCAGACCGGAAGGCCGCAGTATCAGGTACGAGTTCCGGCGGGGGAATCCTACGGTCGAGTGGAAAATCCCAAGGGCGAGCTTGGTTTTTACGTGGTTTCAGATGGCTCACCCACACCCTATCGTTATCACGTGCGGGCGCCATCGTTTATCAACCTGACGGGTATGGCAGAGATGTCTCGCGGCCAGAAGATTGCGGATGTAGTTGCCATACTGGGTTCTATTGATATCGTCCTGGGCGAGACGGATCGCTGAGAGAAATAGACAACTGCGCGAGTATTGGAGAAGCGGATGTACGGTATTGGGTTAATCAAAGGTCTCGGAGTCACGCTCAAGCACTTCGTAGAGACGTATGTTGAGGATATTCGTTGGCTTGGTCGGGGTGGTCGTTACTACAACGAGCAGGCGCTGAAGGTGCGCCAGAGTCCAGAGGCACGCGGCATCTTCACTGTGCAGTATCCGGAAGAAAAATTGCCTGTACCGGAAGAATTCCGCTATATCCCTTTCTTAATCTACGAGCAGGGGGAAGACGGGACCAAAGAAGACCGCTGCACCTCGTGCGGTATCTGTGCAAAGGTATGCCCACCACAATGTATCTGGATCGTCCGTTCCAACGATCCGGAGACCGGACGCCCCATCCCTGCACCAACCGATTTCTTCATCGATATCGATATCTGCATGAACTGCGGTCTCTGTGCAGAGTATTGCCCATTTGACGCGATAAAAATGGATCACAATTACGAACTGGCCTCGTATGATCGTTTCAAAGATCATATTTTCAACAAAGAGCGTCTGGATCGACCGCTCTCTTACTACGCTGAAATTCGCCCAAGGAATTTTGCGGCGGAAGAAAAGGC
>JASFLN010000273.1:0-3596 GCA_050118075.1 Anaerolineales bacterium | reverse complement strand
AAATCGACATAATCACCTGCTTTTATTTCCTTTGGGTGTGCGAAGGGTGTCGCGTGGCGTAGGTCATCGGCTTCTGCTTCTGCCCGCGACATGTTCTTGTCGACCAGAATAATCTCGCCCGCTGTACCAGACATGAGCATCGCATAGGCGGCGGTTGAGCCGACCCTGCCCGTGCCGACGATTCCTGTTCGCATATATCCTGCCTTTGTCCTGATCTGGCCTCTAGCCTGACATGATGCTACGTCTGTCGGGCGCGATCATAGGTGTCTATCGTGCGTTCGCGTGCAGCCTTGTGATCCACGATCGGTTTGGGGTAATTCTCCCCGATCTTAACTCCACTTTGAGCCTGTATTTCCTGAGGTGTTTCCCAGGGTTTGTGCAGATATTCATCAGGTAGATCCCGAAGCTCCGGCACCCATCGCCGGATGTAATCTGCTTGCGGATCGTGTTTTTGTCCCTGCAGGATCGGGTTAAAGATACGGAAGTAAGGCGCGGCATCTGTTCCGGTGCCAGCACTCCATTGCCATCCACCATTGTTGGCGGCTGGATCACCGTCGATGAGGTGCTGCATGAACCAGCGCTCACCCCAACGCCAATCAATGAGCAGGTCCTTGACCAGGAAGGAAGCGACCACCATTCGGGCGCGGTTATGCATCCAGCCCGTCTCAATCAACTGACGCATGGCGGCGTCCACGATGGGATAGCCGGTGCGCCCTTCCTGCCAGGCTCGATATTGCTCTTCATCGTTACGCCAATGGATGTCACGATAATCTTCCCGAAAACTTTGCTTGCGGACATCAGGAAAGTGATAAAGGATGTTGATGAAAAATTCTCTCCAGACCAGTTCTTGAAGCCAGGTTTGTGCGCCCTTGCGCGCTCTGGAGTCGGGTGCCGCCTCACGCGCTTCCAAAGCGTGGACCACTGCTTCGCGCAAGGAGATCATCCCGAAGCGCAGGTATGGGGACAATTTGGATGTGCCCTCGCGGTCGACCTGATTGCGCAGATCATCATATGCATACACAGGAGCAGAGGCCCCCTCCGTGAATCCAACCAAACGTCTTCTTGCTTCGCTTTCGCCCGGTGGAAATTCTGAACTCCCCCGCCACTTGGGGGTGTCTGGGATCGGAAGACTGTGCAGGTCAGGGGGTGGTGTCAGCTTAGATGGTGGTGGGAGCAGGCTGCTGCGGGTGGGAAGGGAAAGCGACTGCCATGATTTTCTAAACGGCGTGTAGACGATGTATGGTCCCCCTGATTTTTTTTCAATCATTCCTGGTGGAAAAACGGTCAAACCAGCATGTAAATGAAGGTCCAAAGCGCGTTTGATTTCATCATCCCTTCGGCGGGAATAGGGCGAGAAGTCTTCCTCCGCGTAGATGGATTGAGCATCCAATTCCTGCAGCAGCTGCTTGAGTTCCTCTTTTGGGTTGCCCTGTCGAATGATCAAACGGCTGCCAAGCTCTTCCAGTTCTGCGGCCAATTCACGCAGCGATGCGAAGAGAAATGCTAGGCGCTTGTCACCTACATACTCCGATTCGAGCAGGTTTGGGTCGAGGATGAACACGGGCACAACAGAATCTCCGGCTTCATAAGCCGCATAGAACGCCTGGTTGTCATGTAACCTTAAATCCCGCCGGATCCACCAAATCGTATTCATCGGTCCATCACCTTCCTGGTCGAAAGAGCTTAAAAGTCGATCGCACCTTGCTGACCTTCCTGGTAGGATGTGAAGATTGATTCGGCAAGCTCCTCTGGTTTGATGGCACCTTTCGGCATCGAGAAGGGCACCTTCTCCCAGAAAGAGGTCTGCACTGCGGCCGGCCGGATCAACATAACCTGTCGACCGCGTTGCTCCTTACGAAGGGTCTCGATAAGCGCTTCGACTCCTGCTTTCGCTGCGGCATAGGCGGATAGCCCCGGCAGCCGCAAACGTTCTTGTTGGGCACCAATGACGATGATGGCAGCTTCTTCTGCAAACAGTGGCAGGCAGCTGTTCAGCGCAAGGTATGGACCGGTGAGGTTGGCATTCAGGATGCGCTGCCAATCTTCGGGATTCATATCTGCCAGCTCGGAGTGTGTGATATCACCGGCGGCATAAATGAAGAGATCAATTTGCTCGAGCTGCTGGCTGATCTCGACCAGCGCAGCTTGCACACTGGCCGGCTCGCCGGCATCGGCTTGAATACCGTCTGCATCGCGTTCATCATCGAATGAATGCACGACCGCGGTGACGTTCCAACCCTCACTCTCCAGCTTTGCCTGCAGTGCAGAGCCAATCGCACCGGCTGCACCCCAAATCAATGCTTCAGACTTCGACATGACGTACCTCACTATCTGTGTATTCGCTTGTTGAGATCGTATCGGGAAGTTGCGTTGAGCGCACAATAACCTTGCGGTCCAGGATCGTTTGGGCAACACGCAGTCCACCCAATGCGACGGAGGCTGTTGATTGACCGGGAAAGATGCTGTCCCCCACCATCCAGACGTTCTCTGCTAATCGGGGGCCCCAGGCACGAAATAAACTCGTTTGCGGAAAACCGCCAACCCAACCCCACCTCCTGCGGGTGAAGCGTTGGAAGGTCACGGGCGTGCCGGGAAGTTTGAGCTCGACAGCCTGGATAAACCCAGGCAGCGCCACCTCGGCGGCTTGAAGCATTTTTTCGGTAATTTGCTCTCTGCGACGTTCATATCCCTGCGGCTGATTCTCGTAAAGATCCCACCAGTCACCTAGGTTGGTGTGCGTGCTGAAAGTCACTGCCCGTTTGCCATCTGGTGTACGTGTTTTATCCCATGGGGGGCTCAACGAGAGGTAGACTGAATTGCCCTCACCAAGTGGTTCGGAAAGGATCACCTGGTGGTGGAGGGGAGTACCCTCAGGTAGAAAGCCTGCATCAATACCTGCGTAGAGAACGGCAGCACCCCAACCGTCCTCTGGCATGGGAGGCAGTGAATGGAGACGGTCGCTGGCCATATTTTCTGCAATCGATCGAATATTCCATGGCGGCAAATTGAAGATGATCAGATCGGCTTCAAGAGGGTCTCCACGGCGGACCTCGACGCTAAATTTCCCTGCCCGTTTCTCAACCTTGGTGACGTGATTGCGGTAGCGGACTTCACCCCCATGCGCTTCGACGGCGGAAGCAAGCGTGCTGGCGATTGTGCCCATGCCTCCCTTCAGGTGGGCAATGCCACGCCGTGGCAGGTCGAGCGCGGCTGCTCCATACAGTGCGTTGGCCTGCGCGCTGGTCGCCTGAGCGGAGATGAGCAGCTGAGCGTCGATGAATAAACGTAATTCATCGTTGGCACCCTTTAAATATGCTTGCATGCTGCTTGCTCCGGCTTTAATGAGCGACGGAAGCTGTCCCATAACCTGAGGATTAAGCGCCCAACGCCCTCCACGTAGGGCCAGGTTGGAGAGGTCCCGAAAGGTTTGCGGAGGCCATGGCAAGCCTTGTAGAGCTAATTCCCATACCGCGTCGGCCGTGCGTTCCTGCCATTCAAAAAACCCCATACCGAAGTCGCCGAAAGCTTGCTGCCGTTCTTTCCAGCGCCGATCATCTGACCAGCGGTGGATTGGTGGGCGGCCGGGTAGGTGGACG
>JASFLN010000272.1:0-3603 GCA_050118075.1 Anaerolineales bacterium | reverse complement strand
GAGGTGCAGGGGCTGCGGGGATCTCGCCTGCTGGCGGTGGTCACTTAATGCTCCAGATGCCTCCCCAGCAGGGTGTGCCCTGTGGGCAGATCACTGGAAGTGGTGTAACCCCCTATTGGGGTCTGATGGGCAGTGATTCCGATGTCGCCGCTTATTTCGCCGCTGTGGAGGTACATTACGCCATCCATGGTCCGCTGATCGCATCCGCAGTGGAAGCTTCTCTGACTTCAACTGCATCTGAGGTTCACGAAGGACACAATGAGAAGGGCGATCGGGTTGAATACAACGTCAATGTGCAGGTCAATTTCCAGCCACAGGCGAGCGTTCCCGTTGCCGCAACATCATGCGGGGTTTTGCAAAACATGGGCCTGGAGCCGCTGACAGGCGGATTTGTGGATGTGCCCGTCGACTGGAAAATAGCGGACACGCTGCAGCAGCATGGGGACGTTGAGGAGATGGAACCGGTAACCGATGGTGACGGCAAAGCGAAAGCGGTCGTTCAACTCGTCGAGGAGGAAGCGGCTGGGATCGGTCCTTATAAGGAAGAGCTGGGTGAGGTTTCTGCCTACCTCGATCTCCGCGTGGGTTTCCAATTTGCCGGTATCACGGATTCAAGACTTCTAGATTTCGTGCCTGCGGAGAAAGAGCTGGGGCCGAGTGAAATTTTGGTTTCCTGGCATGAAGCCTGTCATGAATTCACGATCTGGTTTACGGAGGAAATGCATCAATCTGTCGCCGTGTATTCGAACGATATTTTCATTGAGGGTCCAATTACGGTGGAGATCCTTGTTGGGGGCGAGCAGGCTATTCTGGACGGCAGTGGCACACTGCCACTTACAGGAGGGGGGCAGGCCGGCGATTGCCGCTTCACCAACTCGGGTGCGGATCAGGTTAGCGTAAGCGGAACGGTCGTGCCCGCTGAGGGAGACGCGCCGCCGATGCTTAATATGACCATCGATCACGCTTTTCAGGTGTCTGTTGCGGGGAATAAATGCGGAGGGGGAAGCCCGGTTGCCATCCCTGGCGGCGGGGGAGAGGTGCAGATGCCGCTCCGGAATGGAGAGATGTACGGAGGACCTTTCAGCCAGCCAACTGTCACTGGTGTGACGACCTACAAACTGGAGGTGCCCTGCTGGCAGGAATAAGGGGGGTGGGCGTGGAAATCCCAATTCAATCTAAACTGTTATTCCGAGCGAAGTCGAAGATCCCGCGTTCTTGGCGGAGCGAGGAATCCTCTCTTCCGATTCTTTTAACAGGACGATTACGGGGCAAGTTCTTTCCTCTCTCTGGGTGTGGTCTGGAGTATTCGAATAATCAACGCGGGCACAATATATTGTGCCCCTCCCCACTTCTCCGTGCCCCCTGAGTTCCAGGCTGACTGAGTGCCTGATCCCCGAGTCTTTTTTCTTCCCCTCTATTGTCCCCCAAATGGGGACAGTGGTGCGGCAGCCAGACCCTCGCGCAGCACCCTGAGCAGAGCGAGAGGAATAGCCCCTGCAATGTCTTGGAATGTAGATTTCCAGTTGTTGCCTGCTCCGTCCCGGAACCACTATGCAAACAAGAGTCTAGCTATAGCGAGTACTTTAAAGGCGACATCGTTGGCAACGTTTTCGGATATCTTCATGAGGAAAAGCTTTCCTCTCCCCGAGATCGGGGTGATGATCAGAGGTGGGGGGCTGTTCAATTGAGCTCTTTATTCGAGTGGCTCAACCGCTGGCCGTCAGCGTGCTGACGGATTCCACATTTGCTTTGCATCTCCGGTAGAGTGAGAAATTAGGGATAATCAAAGCGGGCGCATTGGCATGTGCGCCCACATAAAGGAAACCTCATGACCGAGTGCCTGACTGCCTAGTTCCTAATCTCTATCCTCTCAAACTTCGGTGTATCGATGTCTTCCAATATAGCCGGGATGTTGCCGCTGAAGACGACTCCCTCAAACTCGAGGGGCTCGCAGTGTTCTTCCGGACTCCGGATCAAGTACATGGCGCGGATTATCTCCAGTGGGGCGGTGACGATCGCGTTAGCGCGACCGCGGCCACCCTCCTTCCAATTCCTTATGGCCTGCTCGCCGAGTTCTTCGCTCGATTGCGCCGCGTCCAGCATCAAGCGAGGTAGCTCAGGGTTCTTGATCCGGACTTCATCGACCCAATACACACGCACCGTCGGTTGCTGCGGGGCGCGTAGGTTGGCTGTCGGCTGGGGATCTTTTTCAATTACCAGCCCAAGCCGCTCAACGGCATAGTCTTCCTGTGTGATTTGAATCCCCAGGGTATCCTTGAACTCCTCGGCGAGCTCGCGTGCCGGATCACAGTCCAGGGCCACCTGGCCACCGGGCTGCGATTCGCGTTTACAAAATTCGAGCAGCCTGGGCCATCTGGAGGGTTGAATGAAGATGCGGAAATCGGCCTCTGATCGTGAGCGTTCGCTGTCGTATTGGAATGCAGTGATCGCCTTGCGCAGGATCTCTGGTTTCATAATTCGGACCGCCCCGCCGAAGGGCTGCGCTCTCACGAAAGCGACGGGTTTATCGTCAGCATCATAGATCGTAGCCTTATGCTCGAGCGCGAGCATATGCGTGTTGTCGTCAGGGTGGGGGAAAATAATCCTTGAAAGCGTTGCGGCGCTGACCCGCAGCGTGAGCTGAGGCGTGGGTCCGACGGCATGCTCCATGGCACTCACCAGCCACTTAGTGCAAAGTCAATCGCTGCGTTCATCGACACTGCTTGCCCTTTTTCCCAGAGTTCATCGTATTGATCGCCTAATGCGGAGCGTAAACGCTCTTTGGCGCGGTCGATCTCGACTCGGTCGGCTGGCCACCACGCCCCCTCGAGGTCCTCCAGCCGCGCTTCCGCGGCGCTCAGGAGGTGCAGCGCCCAGGTGTGCTCACCGAGTTCAGATGCTAATGAAGCTAACCCGGCCAGACATTCAGCCATCCCGCGGTTGTTGCCCAACTTGCGGAACTCCTCGAGACTACGCATGAACAGCGTGCGCGCTTCATCAAACTCGCCTTTATGCTGCGCAATATATCCGAGAACGGTCAGCAATCGGGCTTGATCACCTTTTGAATCGGCTTGTTGGTATAGCGCTTCCGTCCGGCGATAGTACTCTTCCGCTTTCTCGTAATCGCCTTGTGCCCGGGCGACTTCACCGTAGTTGTTCAGACCGAACGCCATCGTCCAGATATCCCCGGTGGCGTTCAACAGCGGTTTGGCGGTGTCGAGCCACTGCAGTGCTTGCTCGACATTGCCCATTCCAAGAGAGACGTTTGCAAGATGGACCAGGGCTGTCCCTTTCAACCAGCGCTGATCCTGATCGTCGTAAAGTTCCACCGAATCCACCAGATGGGGATAGGCTTCCTGGTCTCTGCCCATGTTCACCAGGGTTGTTCCATAGGTCATCTTGGCTAGCGAGAGGACTTGTTCCAACCCAAGACGCTGGCCTAGCTCGATAGCCTCCTTGTTTCTCTGCTCGGCGAGAGGTAGATCACCTGTCCAGAGCGCCAGCGATCCTCGACCACTGACCGCAAAGGCGCGCAGAACGGAATCACCCATCGATTCGGTCGCCTGGACTGCCCGCTCAGTCCATTCGCTGCCTTCCTGCAGA
>JASFLN010000271.1:0-3606 GCA_050118075.1 Anaerolineales bacterium | reverse complement strand
CGCGTTTGCGGCCCAGACGATCGTAGACTTCTGCCAGCTTAGCACGGCTTGATCGATCGGCAGGCTTTAATCGGGCGATATGTGCCCAGTTATCGATCGCACGTTCAGCGTTGTGCTGCTTGATGTGTAAATCAGCGGCAGCCTTACGGCGTGCTACCGCGTCGTCAATTTTGCCGAGTCTTTCAAGGATTTCGGAGATCTTCTCAATTGGGATCGGGTTTTCAGGAGACAACTTGCCTGCGTGCTGGTAGATTTTGAGGGCTTCCTGGTATTGTTCCGCCTCCAGCAGTGCAAGCCCAAGACTGGTTAGTGCACCGGGGTGGTCCGGGCTCAATGCTAACGCTTTGCGATAGAACCCAATAGCCTTATCCCACTCCAAATCCCAAGCGGCGGAGTGGCCTAAACGCATTGATTCTTCGAAGTGCTCCTGACGCTCTGTCATTATTCCCGTTGCTTATCTAATGGGGTAGCGAGGCGAGTATAGCATAATCTCCAGTCAGCTGCCCCTGGGTCCAAATAATGTGTTCTATAGCACTTTCTACGCATGATTCTCGATGCATGATCGGGGCCATTCACAGAACCATAATTGGCAACCATGAAGACCAACCACGATCATTATTTACAACCCCGATTCACTCTATGGGCTTCATGTCTGCCCAGTTTTCGCCTACTTTGGTATCTGTTTTTAATGGGACATCGAGTTTATAGGCTTCCTGCATGACTTTTTCCACCAAGGGCGCGGTTTGGTCAAGTTCTTCTGAAGGACACTCGAAAACGAGCTCATCATGGACTTGAAGGAGCATGGAAGCCTTTAAACCCGCTTGTTCCAGCTGTTCAGGGAGCTCAAGCATTGCCAGTTTAATAATATCCGCAGCTGTTCCCTGGATGGGCGCATTGATTGCCTCGCGTAAGGCGCGCGATCGGATGGTCTCATTCACTGCAGAACCCTGTTCCAATTGCGGAAAATAGCGTCGGCGACCAAGTAATGTGGAGACGTACCCATCGATAGTGACGCGTTCACGGACCTCATCCAGGTAGCTTTTTACACCCGGAAAACGCTCAAAGTATGCGTCCACAAAATTCTCCGCCTCACCTAAAGTCAAATCTGTGGTTCTGGTCAGACCATACGGACTCATGCCGTAGATCAGCCCGAAATTGATTGCCTTTGCGTTTCGGCGCATGTCCGGTGTGACATCCTCAAGCGATATACCGGAGATGGCTGCGGCTGTCGCGCTGTGGATATCCTGGTCGTTCTGGAATGCTTCAATCATCGCTTTGTCTTCAGCGATGTGTGCCACGATCCGCAGTTCAATCTGCGAATAATCTGTGCTGAGGAGCAGATGGTCAGGCTTGGGCACGAACGCTCTGCGAATCTCACGCCCAAGTTCGGTTCGGATAGGGATATTTTGCAGATTGGGATCGGACGAAGCCAAACGTCCTGTCACCGAACCTGTCTGGTTGTAGGACGTGTGCACCCTCCCAGTTTCGGGGTTGACCTGTTGAGGGAACGCATCCGCATATGTCGATTTAAGTTTAGAGATCTCTCGATATTCGAGCACCAGTGTGGCGATCTCATGTTGAGATTGAAGTTCTTCCAGTACGGATGCGGCGGTGGAATAAAAGCCAGAACTTGTCTTTCGTGTGCGATCGGGTGGTGTGAGCTTCAACTCATCGAAGAGGACAGCAGAAAGCTGTTGGGTCGAATTCACGTTGAACTCGTGTCCAACGATCCTGAAGATCTCGTTCTGGATTTCGTCCAGACGAGTTTGCATCGTGTCGGACAGCTCATCGAGGAAATTGCTATCCAGCAGGATCCCGGCGCGTTCCATCCCTGCAAGAATTGGAACCAAAGGCATTTCTACATCGTTGAACAAATCCCATTGTTCCTTGGTTTTGAGTTCGGATTCCAGCTGGGGCATGAGATGCAGACAGATGGCAGCATCCGCTGCTGCGTAGGGAGCGACTTCGTCAACGGGGAGTTTGTCCATCGTGCGTTGGTTGCGACCTTTACCAATCAACTCCGTGATCTCGGTCATCTCCAGCCCCAGACGGACCCAGGCGAGGTTCTTCAGCCCCAGGTTACGGGAGGCCGGGTCGCAGAGCCATTCAGCGATCATGGTATCGAATGCAAGGGGAGTCGGTTCAAGACCGTGTCGGGCTAAAACCAGGTAATCGTATTTAAGGTTGTGACCGACTTTGGGGATATCCCTATCGATCATGGGATCTCTAATCACTTCAATGACCTTCTCAAGCGTGAGTTGATCAGCACCGGCAAGATTTGGATCATGCCCGATAGGGATGTAAAAGCCTTTTGAGGGCGTGACGGCAACCGAAATCCCAACCAGGTCTGCCTTCATTGGGTCTGTGCTTGTTGTCTCGACGTCGAAGGAGATCGCCTCCGCACGGCTAAGGATCTCGCGAAGATCGGACAAACCCGCCTGGTCGTTGATCGTAGTCGTTTCGACAATGTCGTCGGTCGCCTTTTTATCCGAACTGACAAACAAGTTCATCTGTCCGGATCCATCCAGTTTCTCTGCTCCCGGGATCCGGTCAAGTAGCGTGCGAAACTCAAGATCACGGAATAAGTCAGCGATGGCATCACGGTCGTAGCCGGCCGCCCGGCAAGCATCAAGGTTGAAGTCGATCGGCACATCGGTAACAATTTTGCCGAGTTTGCGGCTCAAATAGGCTTCCTCACGCTGTTCTTCCAGTTTGTTTCGATAGCGGGTGGCGACCTCGTTCAGATGTTCATAGATACTGTCCAGGTCATGATACTTTTTGAGCAGTTTGAGCGAGGTCTTCTCACCTATGCCGCGAATCCCGGGGATGTTATCGCTCGAGTCGCCCATCAGTGCTTTCTGATCGATCAGTTGGGAGGGCTCAAGCTCATAGCGTTCGCGGACCTCGTCAGGTCCATAATCGATCGCTTCCGATAGCTTCTGACCGGCGAGTCGAATGCTGATGTTTTCTGATGCCAGCTGCAGCAGGTCACGATCACCGGTGAGGATAACAACTTCGATGCCCTGCTCAGCCGCTTTGCGGGCGATCGTCCCCAGCACGTCATCGGCTTCGTAGTTCTCAGCCTCTAGAATCGGGATCCCGAAAGTGCTCACCAATTCGCGGATCCGCTCAATCTGCAGCCGCAGATCATCGGGCATCTTTTCACGGGTAGCTTTGTATTCCTCATAGAGGTCATCGCGGAAGGTCCTGCCAGTGTCGAACGATACGGCGAGATATTCGGGCTGCTCATCTTCCAGGAGCTTCAGCAGGACGGAGGTGAAGCCGTACGTGCCGGCGGTGGGTTCACCCGCCTTCGTCAGCCAGCGACCTCCGCCGCCTGCGCCGGTCAGCGCGAAGTAGGTGCGGTAGGCAAGGGCGTGGCCGTCGATCAAAAATAGACGCGGTTTAGATGCCATGGAGCAGTCTCCCGTGAAATTGGATGTCCATTGATTGTAGCATTTTGAGCTGGAAATTCAGTGCGCATACTTTGAATCAAGCTGTAACCTTAACCAGTAAAGTCCATAGATTATATGTGAGACCCCCGGAGGCAATCCGGGGGTCTGTAAACTAGTTCAGCCGCGATGCAGTAATTTTCGATTAAGTATC